>JAEYTU010000605.1 GCA_023433825.1 Planctomycetota bacterium | reverse complement strand
GTCGTCGACGAGCCGGACCATGTGCCGCAACTGGCGATCGACGATCTTGATCGCCGAACGCGTCGTCTCGCTCTGGTCGACCGACATTCGCAGGATCGCGACCGAGTTGCGAATCGGCGCGAGCGGCCCGCGAAGTTCGTGCGCCAGCATCGCCAGGAACTCGTCCTTCCGCTGGTCGACCTCGCGAAGCCGTTCCTGCGCCTCGCGTTGCTCGGTGATGTCGGTGTTCGTTCCGAGCCAGCGGATCACATTGCCGGCCGCGTCGCGAATCGGCAGCGCGCGCGACAGGAACCACCGATACGTGCCGTCCTTGCCGCGCAGCGGGAACACTTCTTCGAACGGCTCGCCGGTGTCCCACGAGTGCTGCGCGCGTGCGACGACCCGATCGACGTGATCGGGATGGTGGACCTTCGTCCAACCCCAGCCGTGCACGTCCTCGAGCGTCGTGCCCGTGTACTCGTACCAGCGGCGGTTGTACCAGTAGACGCAACCGCTCGAGTCCGCGGTCCACGCGAACTGCGACATGTTGTCGGCGAGGATCCGGAACCGCTCTTCGCTCTCACGCAGTGCGCGTTCGTTGCGCTTCTGATCGGTGACGTCGCGTGCGACCTTCGACGCGCCGATCGTCCGTCCGGCGGCGTCGCGGACCGGTGAGATCGACAGTGACACGTTCAGCCGGCGGCCGTCCTTCGCCACGCGTTCGGTCTCGAAGTGATCGACCCACTTGCCCTGCCGGACCTCGGTGATGACGCGTTCTTCTTCGTCGGCTCGATCGGCGGGAATGATCAGCCGAATGTGCTGCCCGATGGCTTCCTCCGCCGAGTAGCCGAACATCCGCTCGGCGCTCCGATTCCACGACGTGATGACACCGTCGAGGCCCTTGCTGACGATCGCGTCGGTCGACGACTCGACGATCGCCGCGAGCCGTCCGATTGCGCTCTCGGCCGCCTTGCGTTCCGTGATGTCGATCGCCGAACCGATGAAGCCGACGAACGTCTCGTCGGACTCGAGGCGCGGCGTGCCCTGATCGAGCAACCACCGGTACTCACCGTCGTGGCGCTTCATCCGGAACTCGATCGCGAACGGTCGCCGCGCGTCGAATGCGTCGCGATACGTCTGCAGGTAGACGTCGACGTCCTCCGGATGGATGTGGTCGGTCCAGCCGTGCGAGATCTCCTGTTCGAGCGTGCAGCCGACGAAGTCGAGCCACCGCGAGTTGAACCACGTCCGCTCCTTGTCGGTGCCGCTGAGCCAGATCAGCACCGGCGCGGCGTCGGCCATCACGCGGAACCGCCGCTCGGTCTCGCGCAACGCTTCGTCGGCGCGATGGCGCTCGGTGATGTCGCGGAGCACGGCGACGAACCCGGTGACCGCCCCGGAGTTGTCGCGGATCGGCGCGACGATCACGTCCCACCACTTCGGGTTGCCCTTCGGCGAGACCAGCAGGCACTCGAATCGGCCCCGGCCGCCGGCGTGTGCGGTCGCGATCGCGAGGTTCGCGTCGTCACGCTTGTCCTCGGGCCACAGCTCGGCCCAGGTCGTCTGGACGTACGGCGTGAAGTCGTCGATCTCGAGCACGCAGAACCCGGATGCGCTGACGAGGCGTGCGCCGAGATCGAGCACCATCGTGCAGTCGGGGCTGCTCTCGAGAACGCTGCGTGTGAACCGTTCGCTCTCGTGGATCGCGGCTTCGATGCGCTGGCGTTCGGTCACGTCGCGCACGCAGATCGTGAACCGGATCGGGCCTTCGTCGTCGTGGCGGGCGAACGTCAACTCGGCGGGGAACCGCTCGCCGTCGCTGCGGATGCCGAACGTCTCGACCGGTTGCTTCGACGCGTCGTCGGTCACGCGTTGCCACGGCGTGCCCGGCAGGTACGTCGCGGCGGACCGGCCGATCCCTGCGCCAGGTTCGAGTTCGAACGCCGCCTCGGCGGCCGGATTCATCTCGCGAACGACTCCCGCGTCGTCGACGGCGAGCACGCCGTCGAGTGCCATCGCCAACGCGGCGCGACGTCGCGCCTCACTGTTCGCGAGCGCTTGCTCCAGATCGGCCGTCGTCTGCGAAGGTTCGGGACGCAGCACGAGGACGGCGGCACCGACCTCGCCGCCGACGTCGCGCACCGGAGTGACGCGACCGGCGATCCGCAGCGGCGTGCCGTCGACGGCGGGGTGCTTCGTCGCCAGCGGCAGATCTGCGACCGCCGCGGCCCGAAGCGTGGACTCGACGCGTTCGACGACGGCTTCGCGGCTCGCGTCGTCCAGCGCGGCGAACGCCTCCGCGATCGGCTTGCCGATCGCGTCGTTGCGAGACACCCCGAGCAGTGCAGCGGCGCCGTCGTTCCACGCAGCCACGCGTCCGCCCGCATCGATCCCGACGATCGCGTCGTCACGACCGGCGAGCGTCAGTTCGAGCCACTCGAACTGGCGACGGAGCGCGTCCTCACCACGACCCGGGACCGCGCAACCGTCGCGTGACGACGTCATCCGGTCGCCGCCTCGGCGGATGCCGGCAACACGACGTCGAACGGAGCTTCTGTGCGGGTCGGCATGGGCAGGTCGCGATCCGACCGAGCACGGCTGTTGTCGGCGGACCGGAAGGGGCCCGTATCTAGCGCCGGCCCGACCGCACGCAAGCCACCAAGTCGACGACGGCCGCCGCGACGGCTCCGTAGAAGCCGCCGCCGCGCACAGCGTTCGCCAGGGCACGCGCCGCGAACCCGAGATGCTCGTCGGCGACCCGCGCGGCGAGTTCCGGCGCCGTCTCGCGAAGTTCGCACCACAGCAGCAGCAGTGACCCGAGATGGTCCTCGGGCGCGATGCGCGCGCCGGCCTCGACGCGTTCGAGTCCACCGGCCGCCGCCAGTGCACGGACGTGAGCTGTCCCCTCCCCTTCGTAACGCCCCTCGACCCACAGCGACTCGACGGGTGGCGCGCCGGTGGTCGGATGCAGGAACGTCGCGAAGTACTCCGCCGCGAGCCGCTCGGCGTCGCCGACCTCGGGCACCGGAATCCGCAGCCGTGCCAGTTCGTCGGCGTCGCCGCGCAGCGTCGCGATCGCGTCGGCGTCGAGCTCGCGCAGCAGCAGACCTGCGAAGAACCGTGCCGCCGCGATCAGTGCCGCCGTCTCGTCGGCGTCGTTCACGAGAGCTTGGTCACGCGCACGACGGTGTCGTTGAACGACTGCTGGCCTGAGATCGGGTCCGGCATGATCGGCAGCACGTGGTTCTGCGCCCAACCGGGTCCCGTGTTCGCGACGTACCGCGACCGGTCACCGCCCGAGTCGTCCTGCCACCACATGTTGCGTTCCCAGTCGGCGTCGCGCATCGACGCCGGATCCATGCCCTCCGCCTCGGTGCCGAGCGTCACGTCGCGGCGCGCCTTCGCGACGTTCGTGTAGGCGAAGTGGCCGAGCGAGTTCGAGATCGCGATCGCGCGCGGGTGAACGCCTTTCGTGACGAGGATCGGGATCTGCAAACGCGCGGCGAGCTCACCGCTGCCGAGTCCGAGCTTCGGTGCCATCCGGTCGACGGTCAGGCTGCGGCGCGCCGTCAGTTCGATCCAGTCGCCGTCCTTCAGTCCGAGCCGCGCCGCGGTGTCGGGATGCAGCCACGCCGGATTCGCGTGGACGATCTCGCTCAGCCACTTGAGGTTCGCGGTGCGGCCGTGGTTGTGGACGTTCCACTTGAACGAGGTCATGACGAGTTCGTCGTCGCGCAACCCGACGTGCTCCTCGATCTGCTGGTAGCTCGGGTACTCGGGGATCACGTAGTCGTGGCCTGCGTGGCTCTTCGGGCGTGACTTGCCCTTCGAGTTCGCGAGCGCCGCGAGGTCGGTGACGTCCTCGTTGCGACCGAGCTTCGCGATGAACTGCGAACGCACCTCGAGCTTCCGGCTCGGCGTCTTGAAGCCGACGACCGGCTTGCCGGCGTGGACGATGCCGATCCCCTTGCCGTCCTTCGTGACGATCCCGGTCGTCGCGTCGATCGTCGCGCCGGCGAGCTCCGGCTCGGTCAGCGGCTTCAGGTACGGCTCGTAGTACTGCTTCTCGTTCGGGTCCTCGAACGCGCCGATCGCGGCGAGCGACTCCATCGGCGACGCGTGCTGCGTCGCGTCGAACGGCACCTTCTCGACCCACTTCGTCATGTAGGCGCGGACGTCGGTGCCGTCGGGGTACCACTGCTCCATCCCGCCGCCGATCCGCATCGCCAGCTCGGCGAAGATCTCGCGAACGTCCTTCGACTCGCCGAGCGGCTCGACCATCGGCCGGCGCATCGAGAGGTAGGCCTTCAGGTTGTAGGCACCGCGCGCGTCGACGTCCCAGCGCTCCATGTACGTCGACCACGGCAGCACCATGTCGGCGAACGTCGCGGTCTCGTTCAGGAACGGATTCACGCAGACGTGGAACCCGATCTTCGACTCGTCGAGCAGGACGTTCTTCGTGACGTCCATCTCGGGCCACGTCAGCGGCGAGTCGAGGTTGTAGCTCATGTAGACCGCGATCTTCGCGCGGTCGGCCGCGAGGTAGTGGTAGACGATCTCGCCGACCTTCATCGCGTTCCACGCGTTCGCGAGCACGAACTCCGGCGGATCGGCGAGCACCGAGGTCGCCTTCGGTGCCGGTGGTTGCGGCGGCGTCGGAAAGCGCCGCGTGTCGATCTCGCCGGTGTACATCCAACACAGACCCCCGGGCTTGCCGATGCTGCCGGCGAGCACGTTCAGCAGCATGATCGCGCGGTCGTTGTGGAAGCCGTTGACGTGCGCGCTGCTGCCGCGATTGCACAGCGTCGTGCAGCGCGGGCGCGCGGCGGCGAACTCCAGCGCGATCCGACGGATCGTCGCCGCGTCGATGCCGCTCCGTGCCGCGGCCCACTCCGGCGTGAACGTCGCGAGATGCTCGCGCAGTTCGTCGATCGTGCAGTTGGCCCACGCGCCGAAGAACTCGGCGTCGTACTCACCCTCGGCGACCATCGTGTGCGCCATCGCCAAGGCGACCGCGCCGTCGGTGCCGGGGAACGGCATCAAGAACTCGTCCGAGTTGCCGGCCGTGTTCGACATGCGCACGTCGAACGTGACCAACTTCGCGCCGTTCTGGAATCGCCCGCGCTGGATTCGCTGCGCGCCGGCGACGTGTCCCTGGTGCGCCTCGAACATGTTCGACCCGAAGTTCAGCACGTACTTCGTGTGTTCGAAGTCGCCGAGGTCCCAGTCGGTGTCGAAGAAGTACGTCAGGTTCGCCGCGCGCCGTCCGGCCGAGCACAGACCGCGGTGCGTCAGATGCGTCGGTGTCCCGAACGCGCGCAGGAATCGATTGACGGCATCGGGGCTGCGGTTGCGACCTTGGTGGAATGCGAACTCCTCGGGCCGCCCCGAGTCGCGGACGCCCTTCAGCCGCGTCGCGAGTTCGCTGTACGCCTCCTCCCAACTGATCCGCTTCCAGCGGCCTTCGCCGCGAGCGCCGACGCGCTTCAGCGGGTGCAGCAGTCGTTCGGGGTGGTACTGGTGATTCAGCGCCGCCTGGCCGCGCGCGCAGAGTCGGCCGCGCGAGTTCGGGTCGTTCGGGTTGCCGTCGACCTTCAGGATCCGGCCGTCCTTCACCCATCCGGTGATCCCGCAGACCGTGGAGCACAACTGGCACATGCCGTGCACCTTCGTTGCGCCGCGGTACTTGTCGGGGTCGGGGAACTTGTGCTTGCGATTCGGGCCCGGCAGTTGGCACACGCCGGGCATCGGCACGGCGCCGACTTCGTACGGCTTGCCGGCGCCGCGGCGCCAGACGGCGAGGTTCTCGGCGGGAGTCGGTCGGCGCGGCGTCGTCTGCGTCGGCCCCGACGCGCAGGCGCCGGCGGCGGATGCTGCGGCGAGGAACGCGCCGAAACGGAGGAAGTCGCGCCGCGTGCGCGACGCCTGCGGGTTCGTCGGCTCGATCGGTTCGGGCGTGCTCACGACTTGCCCTCCGGTGCCGGCGACCGCTTCTTCCACTGGTAGACGCTGTAGGCGGCCGGCGCGTAGCTCTTGCCCTCGCCGGGGATCTTCGGTTCCCACGCCGCCATCGGCCGCTCCTTCGACGTCGCGTACCACATGCGCGGACGCGTCGCCTTCTGCGGTCGCAACGTTTCGAGCGCACCCTCCGCCTCGAGGCGCGCCTTCGTCTTCGAGATCGCGGACTCGGGATCGTTCAGGTCGCCGAAGACCAGCGCCTCGGCCGGGCACGTCGCGACGCAGGCGGGCTCGAGTCCGACGTCGATTCGATGCGTGCAGTTGTGGCACTTCACGGCCTGATTGGCGACCGGGTCGATGTAGATCGCGCCGTACGGACAGACCTCCTTGCAGGCGCCGTGACCCGAGCACGAGTCGTAGTCGACCTGCACGGTTCCGCCGGCGCCCTTGTGCAGCGCGCCGCATGGACAGGCCTTGATGCACGGCGCGTCTTCGCAGTGCTGGCACGCCATCGGGATCATGATCCGCGCGAGTCCGCCGCCCGGCGTCTCGTGGTCGTGGTAGATCGTCTGTCGGATGTAGTTGCCGAGCGGGACGTCGTTCTCGGCCTTGCACGCGACCTCGCAGCCGTGGCAGCCGAAGCAGCGCCGCGTGTCGACGATCCAGCCGTAGCGCTTGCCGTCGGCGGGCGCCGTCATGCGGTCGCGCCAGTGTTCCTCGGCCTGGAACAGGTCACTCCGCCCCTGTGTCGATTCCTGCGCAGCGACGACTCCGGTCGCCGCGACCGCACCGGCGACGAACGTGCGTCGATCGACGCCGTCGCGAGGAATGGCACCCGCGCTGCGCGCGCATCCGCACGCATCGCCCTTGCTGCAACCGCCGTTCGTTTCCATGTTCCCTCGATCCACGTTCCCTCGATCGGGAGGGCCGGGACGACGGATCAGTGGTGCAGGGAGGAGGAGCGCACGACCGTGCCGCCGAATCCGGCAGACACGATTCAGGTGAAGCCGCACGGAAGCCGTCGAGAGGAGTTCTCGTGCTGGCGTCGACCGTGCATGGCGCGGCGTTCTATCCCCGTCGGTCGCCGCATGTCCAGCCGGGGCACGCGCGTCGCGTCGCGCGTCGGGCAAGATGCGCTCCCCCGATGGACCGCGCAGCTGATCCGCACCGTTCCCGTTCTCGCGTGCTGTTGCTCGTCGTCGCGTGCGGGATCGTCGCGGTGTTCGCGCTCGGTCGGTTCCGCTCGGTTCCACCGCAGGCGCCCGCGGTGCCGGACGCGCCGACGCGCGACCGCGAGGTCCGCGATGAAGGTCGCGGCGACGGCGCGCGCGTGGCGGTCGACGTGGCGAAGCCGGACGTGGCGGAACGCGCCGCTGCGCCAGCGCGCGAGGAACTCGCCGATGCGTCGCGAACGCGTCCCGCGGGGCCGACGCGATCGTTCCACGTCGCCGTCCGTGCGCTGCGCGGCGATCCACTGCCGGGCGCCGTCTGCACGCTGCACGTCGGTGACGACGCGCACGACGCGGTCGTTCGCGGCACCAGCGACGACGCCGGTGACGCGCGGATCGCGTTCGACGCCGCGTGGCGCGTTCGCGGAGTCGAGGTCTCGCGCCCCGGGTGGACGACGTTCCGCGCGTCGCTTGGTCCCGACGACCCGCCGACGATGACGGCCGTGCTGGCGCGCGCCGGCACCGTGCGCGTGATCGTCCGCGACGACGCGGGACGGCTGCGCGAAGGTCACGCGATCACGGTGTCGTTCGTCGACGGGACCGGCGACGGGCAGGTCTGGGCCGATCGCGTCGGCTTCGTCGAACCGATTCGTGCGCGGACCGGTGCCGGTGGCGTCGCCGTCGTCGACGGGCTGCCGCCCGGGCGGTTCGAGATCTCGGGCGCGATGTGGCGCGACTGTCTGCCGTCGGGGCACCGTGTCGTCGAAGTGCGCGCCGACGACGTGACCGACGTCGAGACGACGGTCGTCGGAATGCCGCTGCGCGACTACGCGTCCGGCGTCGTCGAGCCTGCGCCTGCGCCGGCCGACGTCGCCGACGGCGTCGCGTTGCGATGGCGGATCGAGGTCGAGGATCGCAGTGCGCCGTCGCCGCTGCTCGTCCACGCGGACGGCGGCTATGTGCTGCCGGGCGATCCGGGCGCCGAGCATCGCGTTCGTCTGGTCGAGGTCGACGCGAACGACGCCGTCACGCGCCGCAGCGCTTGGTGGTCGGTGCGGATCGGCGCTCACGGCGTCCGCACGCGACCACAGTTCGAGTAGCGAGAGCACGGACGGCCGTCGCGAGGACGGCCGTCGCGCGCGTCAGGTCCCGATCTTTCCGCCGTCGTTCTTGCGGATGACGACGGTCGCCGGGCGCGGCCGGCGGCCATACGGCCACGAGCTGACGGTCGTCGGGTTCGCCGGCGACGGCGCGCCGAACTGCGTGTTCCAGAACGTCGTCGACTCACCCGGGTGCTGGACGTTGACGAACATCGTTCGTTGGTCCGGCGTCGTGATCACACCGGTGATCTCGCAACCGCGCGGTCCGGTCAGGAAGCGCCGCAGTTCGCCGGTACGGGGATCCGCGGCGAGCATGCAGTTGTTGCCGATCCGGTCGTACCCACGCGAGCCGAGATTCTGCGACGAGTTCGAGATGTCGGTCTGGATCCAGACGCGACCGTCGTCGTCGACCCAGATGCCGTCCGGCGATCCGAAGATCGTCTGACCGGCGGGCACCGTCGGGTCGTACTGCGGATCGCCAGCGAGCAGGAACACGTCCCAACGGAAGTCGGTTCGCGTCGCGTCGCCGCGGTCTTCGCGGATCCGGACGATGTGTCCGTACGGGTTCGGATCGCGGTTGCTGTTGACCGCGCTGTTGTTGCCGCTGCCGTTCGTCAGCGTGATGTAGACGTCCTTCGTGTGCGGATGCACGGCGACCCATTCGGGGCGGTGCAAGCGCGTCGCACCGACGGCGTCGGCCGCCATGCGCGTGCGAATCAGGACGTCGGCTTGGTCGAGCCAGCCGTTCGCGACCGTCAACGGGCCACGGCCGTGCTCGAGCGGGACCCACTGGCCGCTGCCGTTGCCGTCGAACTTCGCGACGTAGAGCGTGCCGTGGTCGAGCGGGCTCATCCCACGCGCGCGCAGCATGCGCCACGGGCGATCGCCGACGAACTTGTAGAGGTAGTCGCCGTTCTCGTCGTCGCCCGAGTAGACGACGACGCGTCCGCGCGACTCGGTGCACGTCGCACCTTCGTGCTTGAAGCGTCCGAGCGCCGTGCGCTTGACCGGTGCCGAGCGCGGGTGGAGCGGATCGACCTCGACGCACCAGCCGAAGTGGTTCAGTTCGTTGCGATTGACCGACAGGTCGAACCGCTGCAGCGCGATGTGCCAGTCGTAGCCGAAGCCCGAACGCGAGACGCCGTAGCGACTCTCGAGCGCCGTCGGCGTCCACTGCGTGTCCGTCGTGCCGAAGTAGCCGTTCCAGTTCTCCTCGCAGGCGAGGTAGGTGCCCCACGGCGTGACGCCGTGACCGCAGTTGTTCAACGTGCCGATCGGGTTGGGCGTGATCGTCGAACGCAGCATCGGGTGCGTCGCGCGGACCGGGCCGGAGAACGCCATCCGCGTCGTGCCGGTGACGCGACGGTTGAAGCGCGAGTCGACGACATGTCGCCACGTGCCGTCGTTGCGGCTCTCGATCTCGACGACGGAGACGCCGTGTCCGGCGAGCGCCTTCGCGACCTTCTCACGACCGTCGGCGTCGGGCGTGATCGTGCGGCCTTGCGCGGCCGTGTAGATCTGGTTCGCGTCGGTGTACTCGTGGTTCAGCACGAGCAGGCCGCGGCGATTGCCGGCGGCGCCCGGCGCGAGCGGGAAGTAGTGCATGCCGTCGTGGTTGAACCCGACCTGCTTCTCCTGCTCGGCGGCCGTGTTCGACGCGTCTTCGCGGAACGCGGCGGCGTCGCGGAACAGCGGCGTGCCCCACGGGACGAGGATGCTGGCCGTGTAGCCAGGGGGAACGATGAACGTGTCGTCGCTGCTGGGGGGCACTTCGCGGAAGCCGAGCAGGCGGCCGCGGGGCGACGCGATCGCGGCTGCGGCGCCGTTGGGTCCGCCATTCGCCGCCGCGGCTGCCGCCGTGCCGCCGAGCACGAGGCTGCCGCCGAGAAACTTTGCCGCCGTGGCGGCCATCGCGCCGCCGAGGATCGTGCGTCGGCTGACGTCCTTGCCGATCAGGTCGGTGAGGTGGGGGTTGTCGGTGGGGTTCGAGCCGTTCGGATCTTCGTCCTTCATCTGGTCCTTCGCTTCGAGGCTGAGGCCTTGGTGGTGCATGCCGCACGTCGCGGCACCGAGGCGAGGGATGCGATCCGCCGGTCGAGGAGGACGTGGTTGGGACCGCGTGAAGGTTCGCGACGGCGTCCCGGAGTTGGACGTTTCGGGCAGCGGGGTCGCGAGCGGCTCAAGGTTGCGCGGGCCGCGATCGACAGGGCCACCTGCTCGTACGGGAGCGGAGGGGTGGAGATGATCGAGGACCGTGGCCGTTACCGCGACGCGCCGGATGTTGCAGCGAACCTGCGCGTGACCGTCGTCGGCACCGGGGGACGCCGCCACGCGACCGAGGTGGTCGACATCAGCGGCGGCGGCGTTCGGCTGCGGCTGCCGCCGATCCTCGGATTGGCAGTGCCGCTCGGCAGCACGTTGATGTTGCGTTTCGAGTCGTCGTTGCTGGCCGCGCCGTTGGAGACGCCGGGAATCGTCATGCGTTCGGAGCACACCGACGCAGGCACCGTGACCGGTGTGCGCTTTCTCGACTGGATCGGGCTCGCCGCGTCGATCCCGCCGGCGCTCGCGCCGCTGTTCAACCTGCGCGCCGACCGACGCCTCGATCTCGACGCGACGCAGCCGACGACGATCGTCGTGCGGACGCTCGACTCGGGGTTCGAGGTCGCGGGCGTGCTGCGCGACATCTCGCGTGGTGGACTTTCGCTGTGTGCGCCGCCGGTCGCCGAGTGCCTGCTCGCGCCGGTCGAGCGCATCGGCCTCAGCTTCGAACTGCCGCAGATCGACGACCCGTTCGCGATGATCGGCCTGATCCGCCACCGCGACCTGACCGGCGAGTCGATTCTCTACGGCATCTGCTTCGACCCCGACTGCCGGACGAACGCCGCGCACCAGGAGCGCATTGCCAGCTACGTCGAGGAGCGCTTCCGCATCGCCGTCGACAGCCTGACGGCGTGCTGAAACGAAAGTGCCTGGCACCAACGTTTCACTTTCCCCCGCGAAGTGAAACGAAGGTGCCAGGCACTTTCGTTTCACTTTGCGCGGACGTGTGACGCCGACGTCACATCGCCATGCAGGATTCCAAGCCCCGACGTGGGTCGCTACGTAGGGGCGCCGGAGACCTGAAACATGAAAGCCATTCTCGCCCTCACCCTCTTCGCCGGCATTGCGATGCCGGCGCTCGCCCAAGACCCGCAACCGGCGCCGAAGCCCGCGCCCGTCGCCGAACCGAAGCCGGCCGATGCCGCACCGAAGCTGCTGAAGCTCGGCGAACGCCTCGAAGGCACGATCAAGCTGCAGGACATCGACGGGAAGGAAGTCGTCGCGAAGGACCTGATGGGGAAGGTCGTCGTCGTCAACTTCTTCTCGATCACGTGCCCGATCCAAAAGGACTGGGACGGCCGCCTCGCGCAGATCCAGAAGGACTTCGAAGGCCAAGGCGTCGTCTTCCTGCACGTCAACTCGAACTCCGGCAACAAGGAGATCGGGATGGAGCCGCCGGCCGCGGACGCGACCGAAAAGCCGTACGACAACATCCGCAAGTACCTCGCCGAGAAGAAGCTGCCGTTCCGCGTGCTCGTCGACCACAAGGCCGTCGTCGCCGACGTCTTCCAAGCGCGCACGACGCCGCACGTCTACGTCTTCGGCAAGGACGGCAAGCTCGTCTACAAGGGTCTGGTCGACGACGACCAGAAGCAGGCGAAGGGCGACGACGCCAAGCACTACCTGCGCGACACGCTGAAGTCGCTCGCGGCCGGTGAGAAGGTCGAGCCGTTCCAGACGAAGGAGCACGGCTGCACGATCAAGCGCGTCAACGCGCAAGCCGGCGAACGTGCGCCCGGTCAGCGCGGCGGTCGCCGCGGTGGAGACGGCGGTCGTTGAGAGTCGCCGCGGCCGTCCTCGCGTTCGTCGCGGCGGCGTGCGGTGACGCGGCAACCCCCGCCGCTCCGACCGCACCGCCGACATCGGCACCCCCACTGCGCACGGTCGACCTCCCGGCACTCCGCGCGCACCTCGACGCACAGAAGGGCAAGCCGATGCTCGTCAACTTCTGGGGCACCTGGTGCTTGCCGTGCGTCCAGGAGATGCCCGACCTGCTCGCCGGCACGAAGGCGTTCCGCGACCGCGGCGGCGTCGTCGTCTTGGTCGCGATGGAGCGCATGAGGCGCAATGCCACCGACGCCGAGGCCGAGGCCCGCGTCGCGAAGCTCGCGCCCGAACTCGGCATCGACTTCCCGACCGTGATCTGCAACAGCGACGACATCCAAGCCGTGCGCAAGGCGATCGGCGTCGAGATCGGCGGGCTGCCGCAGACGCTCGCGTACAACCGCGCCGGCAAACTCGTCGAGCACCACGAAGGCATGGCCACGCAGGAACAGTTCCTGGCGATGGTCGAAGCCGCCGAACGCTGATCCTGGGCCGGTAGTGCCGCGATTCCTCGCGGGTTGCAGCAGTTTGCGGGCCGCGATGGGTTCCCGCCGCGAGTCGCTACCGTTCCGCGCTTCCCGTTCCACGGTTCGCCACGTCATGCCGCAGTCACGTTCCGCGTTCGCGTCTCGCTCCTCGTTCCTCCTGTGCGCCGTCGTCGCGACGGCCGCCGGCCTCGCCGCGCAACGCGGCAAGCCGACCGCCGAATGGCAGAAGCGTTCGACCGTCGTCGAGTACGGCGTCGTCCCGGTCGGCAAGCATTCGATCGACAGCTTGAAGGTCGGCGACAGTTGGCGCCTCGGCATGAACGACGCGAGCTTCTGGCAGCTCGGCATGCCGATCGTCGTCGGCGAGCGACTGCTCGCACCCGGCACGTATCGGATCGCGCTCGGGCGCTCCGGTGAGGAGCAGTTCGCATTGCTCGCGCAGGGCGCCGGCCTCGCCGTCGGCGGCAGCGGCGACGTGCAGATCGAGGGTTCGCTGGCGAAGGCCGACAAGCCGGCGAACAAGCTCGCGATCGAATGGGTCACGAAGGCGGCGCCGGTCGACGGCAACAAGCCGGTCCAACTCGGGATCAAGTTCGGCACGCACCACTGGGTCGCGCCGATGACGTTGCTCGGCAGCAAGAGCAAGGGCGTCGGGACGTTCACACTGACCGTGTTCGCCGTGCCGCAGGCGTTCGTCGAAGCGCGTTCGAAGGCGGCCGTCGTCGTCGCCGTGCTCGAGAAGAAGGGCGCGTCGCCGAAGGACCCCGAGGCCTGGAACCTCGTCGTCGACGGATCGCAGGCCAAGCTCGTCCCGTGGATGGAAGCGCCGACCGATCAGCGCGGGTTCGGGCAGATCGCGGGTCCGGCCGCCGACCGCACGACGACCGGCACGCTCGCCGTCGAGACCGTCGACGGCGACGCCGCTCCGACACTGCAGATGAAGGAGGCCGCGCTGACGAAGGGCGAACTGACCGTCACTCTCGTCGCTGGAAAGGAACTGCTGCGAATCGCCGTTCCGGAGCCGAAGCCGGCGAAGAAGTAACGCGCGGCCGCGCGCGGTCGCCCGATCAGCCGGCGACGGCGACGCCGAGCCAGTAGCCGACGATCGCCGCGACGATCGCCGACGGCACCGCGAAGCGGCGCACCGCCCATGCCGTTCGTTCGCGCTGGCGGTCCGAAATCCGGAGCCGCTCTGCGCGGTCGAGCCCGACGTAGAGCGCCGCGACGCCGACGTCGAATGCGAGCACGATCGCGCCCGCCGCGCCGGCCCATGTCGCCCGATGTTCGCCGCCGCCGTGCAGCAGCCACCACGCGAGGACGCCGACGCCGATCGCGCCGCCGATCAAACCGGGAACGAGTCCGAACAGCAGCGCGAACAGCCCGCGCCGGCCTTCGTGTTCCGTCACGCCGCATGCCCACAGCACGCCGTAGGCGACGACGAGTGTCAGCACTCCGCACAGTGGCGCGGCGAGGATCGCTGCCGCGAACGTAAGCACGTACTTCATGCGGCATTCACGTCCGCGCGCCGCGTCGCATCTCGTGCTCGGCCACGAACTCGCACGAAGTTGCGCCGTCACGGAACCTGCGCGTCAGGCGTCTGCGTCTGAGGGGCAGTTTCCGGAGCCATGCACTCCGGATGCTCTCTGAACGGTAGTTCGTGAATGGCGCCATGCGGTGCTTTCGTCGCGACACAACTCTTCGTCTCGGGTGCAACGCCCGTGTGTCCGCCGCGGATGCGGCATGCGGCGAACAGACTGCTCCCTACCCGCGCTTTCATGAGCTGACAACCCGCGCGGAAGTGCGAGCCGCGCGGTCCCGAGCGAGGCACGTCCCCCATGCAGGGCGTGCCTCGCGCCTTTTTCAAGTCACCTGAATGCGGGATCAGCGCGGGATCGGCGAGCCCCAAGAACTCCCGCTCACGCCGTACTGCGGGTAGGGCGGGAATGCGCGTGCGAGCGATTCGTCGAACACGACGACGACCGAGTTGGCCGTGTGGACGAGGCGCGAAGCGTCCCCGCCCTCGAGATCGCCGAGCGCAATCACGACGGACCCAGTGTCGAACGTGAAGCGAACCGACCAGATGGTCTCCGGGCCGTCCTCACACGACGTCTGCCAAGCGGCTGCGACCAATTGCACTTTCCTGCCGATGTGATTGCGCCACGCATCGCGGTCGGAAGCATCGAGCACTTCGCTCCCGACGCCGAGATACGGCGCGGGGAGAACGGCGAGACCCTCGACGGAGTCGACGATGGAGGCCCATGTGACGGCCACCGCCACGTGCTCGCCGAAGTCGAGATCCACAGCCGCGAGATGGGAATCCACGCCGCGCTCTCCGCCGGCGTAGCTCAGATCGTCGTCGGATTGTGGGAGATGGTGATAGACGACTCCCGACAGCGTCGCTCCCTCGAGCGAAACCAACCGCGGGCAGTCGGCTCGGGTCAACGGCTTCGGTTGAAGCATGCGAACCTGACGACACCAACTGACGCCCGCATCGCCACGCTCAGAACTGCGGCCGCGCCGGCGCGCCCGTCGACGCGATCGAGCGGATGTGCGCGTGGACCTGCATCGCGCGTTCGATGCACTGGTCGGAGTTGTGGTACTCGTAGCGGCCGAATCGCCCGAACGTGATGTAGCCGGACGTGTCGAACCAACTGCGAACGCGGCCGATCCGCGCGGCGAACTGCAGGTCCTGGTCGATGTACGCGAACGGGCTCTCGACCCATTCGGTCAACACGACGGCGCGCGGATCGAGGATGCCCGCCGCGCCGAGACGCCGGACGAGGTCGTCGGCCCACGCGCGTGTCGGACGAAGGTCGCCCCGGTGGGTGACCTCGGCCATCAGCGATCCGTGCCCGGGCGGCGCGTTCTCGGGTGAGTAGTTCGAGAAGTACGTGACCCGGTTCGCCGCGCCCTGCTCGGGGAACGGCAGGTAGATCCACGAGTAGTCCGGCAGCGGTGCGTCGACCTTCACCCCGATCAGGACGTTGACGAGCGAGATCGGACGCAGCGCACGAATGTCGGCGCGAATCGCTTCCGGGATCTCGCGGATCGCCGGTGCGATCAGCGGCAGCGGCACCGTGTTGACGACGAGATCGCACGGCTCGCCGTCGCCGCCGAAGCCGTCGCCGCGCCGCTCGCCCTGCTCGACGGCGTGATTCGTGTGCAGCGTGAACCCGCCGCCGTCGACGGTGCCCGTCACCATCGCCTCGAACCCGCCGCGCCGCGGGAACCAGAACACCGACTGGTGCGCGTAGCCTTCGGTGTCGAAGCCGATCGCCGACTTCAGGATGTCGCGCATCGGCGCCTCCGGCACGCGGCCGGCGACCCATTCGGACGGCATCGCGCGCAGGTCGCACTTCCAGATCTTGTGGTTGTACGGCTCCATGAAATGGCGGGCGAAGCCGTCACCCATGCGCCACTGGATCCAGTCGCCGAAGTTCGCCGGGCACTCGACGCCGAGGCGGCGCTGCACGTGCGCCTCGACGTAGCCCTCGACGCAGTCGACGATCGCCTCCTTGGTCAGATGGCCGACGCCGTTCTCGAACGGGTACGGCACCCAGCGGTCGTGCCAGCGGATCTTCGTCTTGCGCTCGGTGCGGACGAGGCCGGCGTCGCCGCCGCAACGCGCCTGCATCCACGCGAGCACGTCCTTGTTCTTGCTGAACAGGATGTGGCCACCGGCTTCGTCGAACGTGAATCCGTCGACGACACGCGACTTGCACAGTCCTCCGGGTCGCTCGCTCTTCTCGAGCACCGTGACGTCGTGGCGGTCTGCCGCGAGCATCCGGGCGAGCGCGACGCCGGAGATGCCGCCGCCGAGGATCGCGATCTTCAAGGCAGGCTCCGTCGAACTTGCTGCGGTCCAGGAAAGAGGGCGCGGGAGTCTACCGCGCACGTCGAGTGACGCCCGTAGAATCTCGCGCCCTTGATGCCCGCGCTCGACGAGCCGTCTGTCCCGCTCCGTGACGAGCGCATCGCGATCGCCGCGTTGAGTCTCGGCGCATTCGTCATGTCGCTGAACACCAGCGTCATGGGCCCGCTGCTGCCGTTCGTCGGACCCGAGCTCGGTGATCCCGACACGGCGAAGTGGCTCGTCTCGTCGGGCCCGCTCGCCGGCGCGATCGGCGCGGTGACGATGGGGCCGGTCGTCGATCGACTCGGCCGCCGTCCGCTGCTCGTCTGGGGCATGGCGCTGTTCGTCGTCGCGAGCCTCGCGCACTTCGTGACGACCGGCTTCGTCGACCTGATGGTCTGTCGCGTCGTCGCCGGCTTTGCCGTCGGCGCCGTCTTCACGGCCGCGAGCACTGCCGTCGCCGACGTCGTTCCGTACCACCGGCGCGGCGCGGCGATGGGGGCGTTCAACGCCGGGATGTACCTCGCGCTGCCGATCGGAATGCCGCTCGCGCAGGGCATGG
>JAEYTU010000362.1 GCA_023433825.1 Planctomycetota bacterium | reverse complement strand
GTCATGCGGCGTGTGTGGTCGGCGCGGTGGTTCCCGCTGTGTCGGGCAACCACACGACTCGAGAACGAGAACCAACGATGCCCGCCATTCCTGCCCGAACCGTTTCGATCCTGCTGCTGCCGATGTCGCTCGCGCTGCTGATGTCCGTGCTCGTCGCGTGCGGCGAGAGTGCGAAGGAGTCGCGCATCGCGCGCGGCAAGTACCTCGTCGAGACGATGGGGTGCGGGGACTGCCATTCGTCGCATGGTCCCGATCACAAACCGGTGCCGGGAATGGAGTTCGCCGGCCATCTGGCGTCGCAGCCGCTGCCGACGTGGACGCCCGCGATGATGGAGGGCCACGCCGCCGCGACGATGCACCCGAGCATGACCGCGTTCGCCGGACCGTTCGGGGTCAGCGTCGCGCCGAACCTGACGCCGTGCCCGGAGACCGGGATCGGCGAGCTGACGGCGGCGGCGCTGATCGAGAGCTGGCGGACCGGCAAGCACTGGAAGTTCGACCGCCCGGTGTTGCCGCCGATGCCGGTGCCGTTCTACCGAAACCTGACCGACGAGGACGTGACAGCGATCCACGCCTATCTGATGTCACGCCCACCCGTGCACAACCGCGCCCCCGACTCGATCGTCGCGCCGGCAAAGTGAGAAGAAGGTGCCTGGCACCTTCGTTTCACTTTCCGTCGCGAAGTGAAACAAAGGTGCCAGGCACTTTCGTTTCACTTCCCATCGCAAAGTTCCACCATGACACACGAAATGCTCGTCGCGCTCGACGTCGCGGATCCCGACCTCTACCAGGCCTACCGCGCGGAGATGACGCCGCGGCTCGAAGCGGCGGGCGGCGGGTTTCGCTACGACTTCGAGATCGCACGAACGCTGCGCAGTGACGTCGCGCACCCGATCACGCGCGTCTTCGCGATCCACTTCCCGAGCCGCGCGGCCGCCGAGGCGTTCTTCGCCGACCCCGCCTACGCCGCGATCAAGGCGCGCACGTTCGCACACGCGGTCCGCGCGACGACGATCATCGCGGCCTACGACCGCTGACCGCGCACACACCCCACACGCGAACGCACCCAACGAATGCCCCCGATCGTCCTCGCGAGCACGTCGCGCTCCCGCGCCGAACTGCTGACGCGCCTGCGCCTCCCGTTCACGACCGCCGCACCCGGCGTCGACGAATCGGCCGCCGCATTCAACCTCCCCCCACGCGAACGCGCGATCGCGCTCGCCCGCGCCAAGGCCGACGCCGTCGCCACCCACCACAAAGGCGCGATCGTGATCGGCTCCGATCAGGTCTGCGCCTGCGACGGCGCGATCCTCGACAAACCCGGCACGGCCGAACGCGCACGCGCGCAACTCGCCACCCTCCGCGGCCGCCGCCACACGCTGCTGACCGCCGTCCACCTCGCGACCCCGCACGGCCCGCGTGCCTTCGTCGACGAAACCCACCTGACGATGCGCCCGCTCACCGACGCCGCGATCGCGCGCTACGTCGACGCCGACCAGCCGCTCGACTGCGCCGGCAGCTACCGGATCGAAGGTCTCGGCATCGCGCTCTTCGCCGCCGTCGAGACGCGCGACCAGACCGCCATCGTCGGACTCCCGCTGATCGCCCTCGTCGCGCATCTGTCGGCGCTCGGCGTCGAACTCCCGTGACCCTCGGCACGCGCGGTGCGCACGGCTATACCTCCCCGCCTCACCCCCGTGCCATGCAACCTGCAGCGACCGACACCGACAGCGATTTCCCGTCCGGCCCGTGGACCGGCTTCTGGCTCGAACCGCACACCGGCGCGACGCGCCACCGCCAGGACCTCTCGCTGACGTTCACCGACGGGCGCATTCGCGGCGTCGGCGCCGACGGGGTCGGCGCGTTCCGGATCCTCGGCCGCTACGACGCATCCGAGCGCAGCGTGACGTTCCACAAGATCTACCGAACGCACGTCGTCGACTACCGCGGCTATCGCGAACTCGTCCGCGGGATCTGGGGAACGTGGGCGATCGACGGCTTCCGTGGTGGATTCCACATCTGGCCGGTCGGTCGCGGCGAGGGCGTCGAGCAACACGTCGCCGCCGAGGCCGACACGCCGACGCTGCCGATGACGGTCCCGCTCCGCACGGCGGCGCGGTGACGCGCGCCCACGACGTCGCACGGATCGGCGAGGCACTGCACGCGGCGAGCGAGCTGCTGCGAACGTTCGTCGGTCCGGAGATGGCCGTCGACTTCAAGTCGCCGCACCACCCGGTCACCGAGGCCGACCTCGCCGTCGACGCGCTGCTGCGCGCCCGCTTGCCCGAGGCCGGCGACGGGTGGTTGTCGGAGGAGACCGAGGACGACGCGTCGCGTCTCCGTTGTCGCCGCGTCTGGGTCGTCGATCCGCTCGACGGAACGCGCGAGTTCATCCGCGGCGTTCCCGAGTGGAGCGTGTCGATCGCGCTCGTCGAGGACGGCGTCGCCGTCGCTGGCGGAATCTGCAATCCGGTCCGCGACGAGTTCGTGTTCGGCAGCCGCGAGACCGGCATCACGTGGAACGGGACCACCGTCGCGCCGCGCCCGCTCGCGCGCGCCGCCGACGCGATCGTGCTGGCGAGCCGCAGCGAGTACGCCCGCGGGGAATGGGCGTGGGTCGAGGCACGCGGGGTCACCGTCCGACCCGTCGGCTCGGTCGCCTACAAGCTCGGCCTCGTCGCCGCCGGGCACGCCGACGCGACGTGGAGCCGGTCGCCGAAGAGCGAATGGGACGTCGCCGCCGGCGCCGCGCTGCTGGCGGCCGTCGGTGGCGTGCTCGTCGACGCCGATGGCAACGCGCTGACGTTCAACCGCGAACGCACCCGACTGCGCGAGATCTGGGGTTTCAGCGCGGCCGCGCGGCCGCTGCTCGACTCGTGCCGCGCCGCGCGCCGATGAGAGGCGCCTGGATCGGCGCCCGTCCGCGCGCCCGCCGGAGGTTTCGTTGCTCGCATCGCGCTCGTCCAAGTCTCTCGCGTTCCCGTTGACCGTCCTCGCCTGCGTCGCGGCGCCGATCGCCGAACGCGTCGCAGCGCAGGTGCCACGCGTGCCGGTCGCGCGGTCGTCGTTCGCGCGGCCGGTCGAACGGCTCGTCGTCAGCGGTGCGCAGGCGCTGCAGCCGTTCGTCGA
>JAEYTU010000255.1 GCA_023433825.1 Planctomycetota bacterium | reverse complement strand
GACGAACAGGCTCACCAGGATGGCGACAGCCGCCGTGATGCCGAACTGGAACAGGAAGCGCCCGGACACGGACGACATGAACGAGACCGGCACGAAGATCACGACGAGACTCAACGTCGTCGCGAGCACCGCGAGGCCGATCTCGCGCGTTCCCTTCGAGGCGGCCTCGAACGGGTTCATGCCCTTCTCCTCGACGAAGCGATGGATGTTCTCGAGGACGACGATCGCGTCGTCGATGACGACGCCGACCATCAGCACGAGCGCCAGCATCGTGACGCTGTTCAGCGTGAAGCCGAACACCCACATGACGGCGAACGTCGTCACGACCGACGCCGGGATCGCGACGGCGGCGACGACGGTCGCGCGCAGGCTGCGCATGAACGCCAGCACGACGAGCGTCGCGAGGATGCTGCCGAGCACCAAGTGCACGTTGATCTCGTGCAACGCCGCACGGATGTAGCGCGACTGGTCACGGATCGGTTCGAGCTTGAGATCCGCCGGCAGGATCGCGCGCACGGCCTCGAGGCGTGACTTGACGCCTTCGATGACCGCGATCGTGTTGGCGCCGGACTGGCGCCGGACTTCGAGGACGACCGCCGGCTCGCCGTCGAGGCGCGCCATCGAACGCGGTTCGACGACGTCGTCGCTCGCGCGCCCGACGTCGGAGATTCGGATCGGCACGCCCGAACGCGTCGCGACGACGAGGTCGCCGAACAGCTTCGGATCGGCGTAGCGACCCATCGTGCGCAGCGTCTGCTCGCGCTGATCGCCGGTCACGAATCCACCGGGCACGTCGGCCTGCTGCCGCGCGAGCGCCTGCTGGACGTCGACGATCGACAGGCCGTAGGCGTTCAGACGATCGGCGTCGATCGCGACCTGGATCGCGCGTTCGGTGCCGCCGTCGATCCGCACCTCGCCGACGCCTTCCGCGCGTTCGAGGATCACGCGCACGCGCTTGTCGGCGATCTCGGTCAGCTCGCGCAGCGACCGCGGCCCGGACAGTGCGAAGCTGAGGACCGGCGACGAGTCGTTGTCGAACTTCGACACGGTCGGCGGCCGCACGTCGATCGGCAGACGGCGCTGCACGACGGCCATTCGGTCGCGGACGTCCTGCGCCGCCGTGTCGATGTCGCGCGACAGGTCGAACGTCGCGATGACGATCGAACTGCCCGAACCGGAGATCGAACGAAGTTCGACGATCCCGGCCGTCGCGTTGATCGCCTCCTCGATCGGCTGCGAGACCTGCACCTCCATCTCCTCCGGCGACGCGCCGGGGAGTTCGGTGCGAACCGAGACGGTCGGCAAGTCGACGGACGGGAAGCGGTCGACGCCGAGGCTCGTGTAGGCGACGGCCCCCGCGACGATCATCGCGAGGATCATCATCGTGGCGAAGACCGGCCGCCGGATGCAGGTGTCGGCGAGTGCGTACATCGGGACGTTCTCGGTCGGTCAGTTCGGACTGGGGCGGACGGTGACCGGTGCCCCGGTCGCGAGGTTGCCAGGCTCGACGACGACGACTTCGTCGCCCTGCAACCCGCTGACGATCTCGATCGCGTCGCCAGCCTCGCGCCCGGTGCGGACGACGCGTTCGGTCGCCTTGCCGTCGACGACGAGGACGAGTTTCTCGATGCCGGCGAACCGTCGGATCGCGGCCTTCGGCGCGAGCACCGCCGGCGTCGCGTCGGGCAGGCGGATCCGCGCGCGCGCGAACGAGCCGGGCCGCAGCCGTGCGTCGTCGTTCTCGACCAACGCTTCGACGACGAGCGTGCGCGTCGTCACGTCGACTTCGGGGCTCAGCCGGTGGACGCGGGCCTCGAAGTCGCCCGGTTCGCCGTCGACCGTGAATCGGACCTCGCGGCCGATCGCGACGTCGACGAGCGCGAGTTCGGGGACGTTCAGGCGGAGTCGGAGGGGATCGATCCGCAGCAGCGTCGCGACGCTCTGGCCGGTCGCGAGGTAGCTGCCGATCGCCGTGTGGCGCTCGGAGACGGATCCGTCGAACGGCGCGACGAGCTCGGCGTCGGCGCGGCGTTGGCGCGCGATCGCGAGTTCGACGCGGCGCTGCGCGACGAGTGCTTGACGGTTGCGCATCTCCTCGCGCGCCTCCTGCAACCGGCTGTCGGCGACTTCGAACGCCGCTGTCGCGACGTCCATCGTCGCCTCGGGTTGCAGCTTCTGGTCGACGAGTTCGCGCGCGCGGTCGCGCGCCAGCGTCGCCTCCGCGAGCAGCGCCTTCGCCTCGCGGACCAGCGCCGTCGTGTCCGGGTCGAACTTCGACTCGTCACCGCCGGCCGCGAGGCCGAGCCGGACGCGCGCCTGTTCGAGCGCCGCTTCCGACTGCTGCACCTCGAGATCGAACGTCTCCGGATCGAGCCGCGCGATCGGATCGCCGCGCTTCACGCGGGAGCCGCGGTCGACCAGCAGTTCGAGGACGCGGCCCGGGATCTTGAACGCGACCTCCGTGCGTTCGTCGGCGATCAGCGTCCCGGGGACCGCGAGGTCGCGCGGGAGAATCTTGCGCTCGATCACCGCCGTGCGGACTTCCCGCGGCTGCGGCGCGGGTTTCACCGTTGGCGCCGACGACTCGCCGCACGCGACCAACGACATCGACACCGAAGAGAAGCACAACCACCGCACCGCGCGACACCACATCAGGCGCGGGAGCCTAGCAGAGTTCCGTCGTTGTCGCGGAGGGGGTGATGCGTCCGGTGTCCGCCAGTTTGGTTCGACTTGGCGTGGGAAAGTGAAACAAAGGTGCCAGGCACCTTTGTTTCACTTCGCGCGGCAAAGTCAGTAGCGTGGCGCGTCGCCCTCCGACCGACTGCGACGGAAAGGAACCGCCGATGCGCGCCGTGTTCGCCTGTTTCGATCAACTCCTCCGCGGCGGGTTCACGCGCGCCGACGACCTCCGCACCGGCCGTCTCGACGTTCCGCTGCGTTCGTTGGCACTCGCCTGCGTCGTCGCCGGCGTGCTGTACGGCGCCTGCATGGGGCTGTTCGCGGCGCTGCGCGGCGGACCCGGCTCGTTCGCGCAGTTGTTCGCGAGCGCACTGAAGGTCCCGCTGCTGTTCCTGCTGACGCTGATCGTCACGTTTCCGTCGCTCTACGTGTTCTCGACACTGTTCGGGTCGCGGCTGCGGCTCCACCAGACGTTCGCGCTGCTGCTGCTCGCGATCGCCGTCGACCTCGCCGTCCTCGCGAGCTTCGGCCCGGTCACGGCGTTCTTCACGCTCAGCACGCAGAGCTACCCGTTCATGCTGCTGCTGAACGTCGTCGTCTTCGCGATCGCGGGGTGGATCGGTCTCGGGTTCTTGCGTCGCGCCGTGCAGCACGTGTTCGAGGTCGTCGCGCCGGATGGCGTCGACGCCGGCCAGTCGACCGCTGCGCGACGCGTGTTCGGCATCTGGCTACTCGTCTACGGCCTCGTCGGCGCGCAGATGGGGTGGGTGCTGCGGCCGTTCGTCGGGAGCCCGGACTTGCCGTTCTCGTGGTTCCGCGCGCGCGAGTCGAACTTCTTCGACGCCGTGCTGCGAACGCTGCGTGAACTGTTCGGCAGTGGGTGAGTCGGCGGCGCTGCCGGCGGTCGATGCGATCCTTCGCGGCGAACGCGTCGCCGCGTCGCGGTGGTTCGTCGTCCTCGTCGTGGCCGGGTTCCTGCACGGCTGCGTGATGGGTGGGTTCGCGGGTCGCCCGTTGCAGGCCGTCGTTTCGGGGATCAAGGTGCCGTGCCTGTTGTTGGTCACGACGGCGCTGTGCTTGCCGAGCTTCTTCGCCGTCAACGCCGTGCTCGGCTTGCGCGACTCGTTCGGCGCCGCGCGCCGTGCCGTGCTGACGTCGCAGGTCGCATTCGCGCTCGGCCTCTGCAGCACGGCGCCGTTGCTCGCGTTCCTCTATGTGTGCGGGTGCGACTACGAGTCGGCGAAGCTCGCGAGCGGTGGTTGCTTCGCGTGCGCGACCGTCGCCGGCCAAGCCGCGCTGACTCGCGCCTATCGTCCGCTCGTCGCCGCCGAGCCGCGCCACCGGATCGCGCGGCGCGCGTGGACCGTGCTCTACGTGTTCGTCGCCGTGCAGCTCGCGTGGAACCTGCGTCCGTTCATCGGCAGCCCCGGCCTCGACGTCGTGTTCGTGCGCGAGGGCGCGTGGACGAACGCGTATGTCGTGCTCGTCGAGTTGGTCGGCGGCTTTGTGCGGTGAAGTGAAACAAAGGTGCCAGGCACCTTTGTTTCACTTTCCGGCGTGGCTAGGGTCCGCGCTTTTTCGGGGAGCGCGACGTTGCGATCGAGTCGTCCGGTGCTGGGTCTCGCGATCGTCGCGATCGCCCTCGGCGCGTGGTTCGTCGCGCGCGGATGTGGCGACACGGCGACCGCAACTTGGACGGAATCCCCCCGCATTGGGTTGCTGCCCGACGGGTCATTCGACTTCGGCCCGCCCGATCCGTCGGGGCCGTTCACGAGCGAAGTGCTCGTCGTCGACGGCGACTCCGGTGCACCAGTCGCGCACGCCGAGGTCCTGTGGCACGACATCACGGTCTTCAACCCGGTCCGCACGAAGGGTCGGGACTACTTGACGCGAATGTTGCTCGACCCGGAGCTTCGGTCGCGGACGTACGGCCAACTCACGCGCACCGGCGCGGATGGCAGAGTGCGCATCGTGCATCCGCGCCGGCGAATCTTCGTCCAGGCCGTGCACGCGGGCCGCTACGCCGCGGGCAGGTTCGACAGTGATCCGGCGGCGCCAATAGGTCAGTACCGACTCACGCTCGTCGCCGACCATTCGCTCGAAGTTCGTGTGCTCGACGCCGCGGGTCGTCCGGCCGTCGGCGCGCCGGTCGGCCTTCGCGGTTCCGACGCGAATGGACGCGCGGTCAGGCACTGGCACGTCCTGAGTGTGCCCGACGCTGTCGACGCGAGCGCTGTCGTCCGCTTGGCGCACTTGCAGACGTTGCTCGCGGATTTCTCGGCGTCGCGGCCACAGATCGTCGAGTGGCGTGTGAGCATCGCGAGCCCCGGTCTGACCGACATCGGCGCGCCGATCGACCGGAACGCGCTGCCGACGGAGCCGATCGTGTTGCAGCTTCCGCCGACCGGGTCGATCGCCGTCCGCACGGTCGTCGGCGACGCCGTCGTCGTCGCGAAGGCGTGGATCGGCCTCGCCGCTGCGATGCCGGAGCCGGACGACTTCGTGTTGGATCTCGATCTCGATCCGCCCACCGATCGTCCTGCCGAGGCCGATGGCTACGCGCGCTTCGATTTCGTGCCGCTCGCGCGCGAGTTCGCGATCCGCGTCCAGCACGGGGCCGACACGTGGCGCTCGGTGCGCGGGCCGACGGAGGCGGGTGAGGAAGTGCGCGTCGATGTCACGTTCACGGCGGACGAGGTCGTTGTCATCGGACGGCTCGTCGACACGAACGGTGATCCGCTGGCGGAGGCGGAGCTGTACGTCACGTTCGAGTCGAACTCGTTTGTCGCGTGGACGGACGTCGACGGCCGGTTTGTGTGGAAGCTCGCCGGGCCGATCGAGACGCCGCTCGAAAGCGCGCTGCTCCGCATCGAACCGTGGACCCGCGAGACGCGGGTCAAGCCGACGGGCCTGCGCTGGGAACGGCTGGAGCGGGGAATCGTCGAGCTCGGCGACGTTCGGAATGGCGCGAAACCGGTGGTCGTGGCGGGTCGACTCCGTGGGGTCACCACGCGCGCGGCGTCCGACATTCGCCTCGTCGTCGAACGGCGCGAGTTCCGTCGCGAACCCGGGTCGAGAACGCCGCGTCCGTCGTTCGCGACGGTGTACAGGCTCGTCGAGGAGCGCAATGACGCCGGGGGCTTCCGCTTCACTGGCGACGTCGAGTCGGGAACGTACCGGTTGCGTTGCGTCGACGCGTCCGACGAGACGCTCGCGTCGGTCGAGTTCACGCTCGGTGCGCAAGCCGTCGTCGTCGATCTCACCCGGTGACCGTGCGGGACCGATGAGGTGCGATCGACTCGTCGTCACGCTGATCGTCGCAGCCAGCGCAGGCGCCATCGTCTGGCTCGCGTGGCCGCGACGCGCGTTGCCGCAGACGAACGTCGATACCGCGCCGTCGCCCGCGAGCGCGAGCGCAGTGCGCGACTCGGACGTCGCACTCGACGACCCGAACGTCGCGTCGCGCCGCGCACACGTCGACGCCGAGTCCACGACACCTGCGGCCGACGTCGATCCGGTGCCGTGGTTCGAGATCCAGGTCGTCGACGCTGCGACCGGCGCACCGGCGCACGACGCGGCCGTCGCGACGTTCGACATGGCCGCCTTCGCGCGGCTCGCGCCGGCGCTGCCGCCGGAGTGGCAGCACAGCCTTTCCGACGCGAGCC
>JAEYTU010000162.1 GCA_023433825.1 Planctomycetota bacterium | reverse complement strand
CGACACGCGACGGGTTGGTGCTCGCGCCGGTCGCCGCGATTCGTTTCGTGCACGACGCCGTCGGTCCGGACGCGATCCGCGCGCTGACCACGGCCGTCGAACGCGGCAAGCAGTACATCGAGTCGTGGCAGCGGTACGAGAAGGCGCTCGCCGACTGGAAGGCCGGGAAGGCCGAGAAGCCGAAGGAAGCCGAACCGGCGCCAGCGCCCGTCGACGACCCGATCTCGGGCGTCTGGGAGATCGACGTCAAGGACCTTCCGATCCCGATCCCGATCCAGTTCCGCGCGACGCTGAAGTTCGAGGCGCCGAACAAGGTCACCGGCGACGTGCAGGTCAGTGTGCAGGGCCGCGAGTTGCCGCCATCGCCGATCCGCAGCGGCACGTTCGAGGGCGGCAAGCTGACGCTGGACCTCGCGTTCGCCATCGGTCGTCAAGGCGGCAGCGCGAAGGTCGAGGCGACGATCAGCGGCGACACGCTGACGGGCTCGTTCGACGGCGGTCAGTTCCGTGGCACGGTCACCGGTCGACGCACGTCGCGCGACACGAGCGGCTCCGCCCCGCGCGCGGCGAGCGGCACCGCCGACGGCAGTCCGCAGAAGCCGAAGGTCGACGAGAGCCTCGAGCCGTTGCGGCTGCTGTGGGAGAAGAAGATCCCGGCGATCGTCCGCGTGCAGCGTGCGCCAGCGATCGCCGACGTCATGAAGTGGTTCGAGCAGCAGAAGCTGCCGTTGATCCTCGCCGACGCCGGCGACGCGGTCGACACGCCAGAACTGATCGCGAAGGGACTCCCACCGCTGCTGCTCGGACCGCAGGTGTTGCGCGAAGAGCGTCGCTCGATCGTCAACGTTCCGGCGTTGTTCGCCGATCGCGGTCACAAGCTGGCGATCGGGACCGGGGACGTGCGTGGTGCGCGCTGGCTCCCGGTGCACGCGGCGCTGGCCGTGCGTTACGGGATGGATCCGCAGGAGGCGCTGAAGGCGCTGACTCTGTACCCCGCGCAGATGTTCCAGCTCGCCGATCGGATCGGCAGCATCGAGCGCGGCAAGGACGCCGACCTCGTCGTCTTCGCCGGCGGTGGGCCGTTCGAACCGACGAGTCGAATCGTGTTCGTGATGGTGAACGGCAAAGTGGTCGTCGATTCGCGCCGGGAGGCAGGCAAGTGATCCAGTTCGCAACGATCGTCCTGAGTGCGCTCTGCGCGTCGTTCCAGGATCCACAGCCGCCACCGGCAGCGCAGCCGGCTGCGCCCGCGGCGACGCCCGAGACGGCGCCGACGCCGGCGGCGGCCCCCGTCGAACCGCCGCCGTTCCAGATCTATCAGGGCAACCGACCGCGCGACCCGAAGGACTTCCGCGTCGCGAAGTTCGGACCCGACAAGATTCCGAGTCCGGCCTACGCATTCCGCGCTGCACGCGCGCTGCCGATCACCGGCGCGCCGATCGAGGACGCGGTCGTGCTGACGCGCGACAGCAAGATCGTCGCGATCGGACGCGCGCGGGACGTGCCGATCCCCGACGGCTACGAAGTCGTCGACCTCGGCGACAAGTGGATCGTGCCGGGCCTCGTCGACCTTCACTGTCACGTCGCGAGCCCGTCGTTCGATCTCAACGACACCGTGCACCAGACCAACCCGGAGTTCCGGACGTTGGACCTGATCACGCTGAACCACGAGCAGATCAAGGTCGCCGTCGCCGCCGGCGTGACGACCGTGCTCTACATCCCCGGTTCCGGCTCGAACATGGGCGGCTTCGGCACGCTGACGAAGACGCACGGCGATCCGCGCGAAGCTCTGATCCGCTTCCCCGGCACGCTGAAGATCGCGCAGGCCGGCAATCCCGAACGTCGTTCCGGCGATCTCGGCGTGACGCCGCTCGGGATGAATCAGGGCCTGCGCATGACGCTCGAACGCGGCCGCGTCTACTACCAGGCGTGGGAGGACTTTGAGGCCGGGAAGGGTCCGAAGCCGGAGTTCCGCGCCGATCTCGAGTACCTGCGCGGACTGTTCCGCCACGAGTACCCGGTCGGCGTGCACACGCAGATCTATCAAGTCGTGCTCGCGACGTTCCAGGAGCTGCGCCAGGAGTTCGGGCTCTGGACGGTGGTCATCCACGGCACGTTCGACGCGTATCGGATGAGCGGCGTCGCGCGTGAGATCGGCGTCCCGATCTGTCTCGGACCCCGCCAGTACTTCTTCGACACCAAGCAGTCGAAGTTCATCGGCCTCGCCGGCGCGTGGTACGCCGGCGGCCAGCACGGTTGGCGCGAAGCCGTCGCCGGCGTCGGCCCCGACGGGATCGCCGTCAACACCGACTCGCCCGTCGTCCCGCAAGAGATGCTGCCGCTGCAATGTGCGATGGCCGTGCGACTCGGCCTGCCGGACGAGATCGGGATGCGCGCGATGACGATCAATCCGGCGCGCTTCGTCGGGATCGAGCACCGCGTCGGTTCGCTCGAAGTCGGAAAGGACGCCGACCTCGGCATCTGGTCCGGCGACCCGATCGATCCGCGCAACTGCGTCCACATGACGGTCGTCAACGGCCGCATCGCCTATCGCCGCGACGCGGCGCGCCCCAAGTTCTGACATCGATGCGTCGCGCCGTCTCGAACGTCGCGACGCACGCACCGGAGTCGACTCGTGAACATTCCTCGCTCGCAGACCTTCCTCGCGCCGCTGGCGACCGCGTTGCTCGCGTTCGCCGTCGTCGCGCAGTCCCCGACTCGCCCCATCGCGATCCGCAACGCGCGCATCGTGCCGATTCACGGCGACGTGATTCCGGTCGGCACCGTGCTGCTGCGTGACGGCAAGATCGCGGCGATCGGCAAGGACGTCGAGATCCCGCCCGGCGCGCAGATCGTCGACGCCGCCGGCGGAACGTTGATGCCGGGCATCGTCAGTGCGTGGTCGCGCGCCGGTTTGACGCCGCCGCCGCGGACGCAGCAACCGCGACAGGCCGGTGGACGACGCGGCGGCGGTCGACCGGTCGGCTTTCCGGTCCCGGGCGGATCGTCGGCGCCGGCGAACAAGGCCGGCGACGCGATCGTGCACGGGATCTATCCGCGGCAATCGATCTTCGGCGAGTTGCTGCGCGCTGGCGTGACGACGCTCAGCGTCGCGCCCAACGGCGGCGCGTTCCCCGGGCAAGGCGCGCTGCTCGATCCGACCGGCAAGGACTTGGAGGCGCTGACGGCGAAGGAGCGCGCATTCCTCGTCGTGTCGCCGCAGGCGAACGCGCAGACGAAGAAGCTGCTGAAGGACGGGTTCGAGAAGGCGAAGAAGGTCGTCGACGAGCGGAAGAAGCCAGCGCCGGCACCGGCTCCCGCGGCGACGCCGGCACCGGCCGCGACTCCTGCGCCAGGAGCGCCGAACGCGCAGCCGGCACCGGCACAACCGGCACCGCAGCCGACGCCCGCGCCGCAACCGACGCCGCCGCAACCGACGCCGCCACAGCCGACGCCGCAACCCACGCCGCAACCGACACCGCAACCGACGCCGCAACCGACGCCACCCCAGCCGACGCCGCAGCCGACGCCGCCGCAGCCAAACCCGCAGCCCGCTCCGCAGCCCACCCCAGCGCCGGGGCAACCCGCAGCGACGCCGGCGGCGCAGCCGCAGCGACCCGCACCGCCGAAGGATCCGCACTCCGAGGCGATCGCCGACCTTCTCGAGGGCAAGCTGCCGGGGATGCTGGTGATCGACTCGGCAACCGAACTGCTGCACTACGCCGACGCCGTCGGCGACACGAAGTTCGCGGCGACCGTCGTGCAGACGCGCTTCCAAACCGCGCAGGGCCGACTCGACGAAGCGATCGACAAGTTGAAGGAGTTGAAGTGCGCCGTGCTGATCCCGACCGGGCTCGTCACGAAGCCGGCGACCGCCGTGCGCGTGAACCCCGGCAAGGAGTTGGTCGAGCACGGGATCGAGGTCGGCTACCTCGTCGGTGACACCAAGGCCGAGTTGGACACGCTGTTCTTCCGGTTGATGGACCTCGTCCGCCACGGCATGCCGCGCGACGCCGCGTTGAAGGCGATCACGCTCGTGCCGGCGAAGGCGCTCGGCGTCGACAAGTCCGTCGGCTCGATCGAACTCGGCAAGGAGGCGGACCTGCTGTTGTTCTCCGCCGATCCGCTCGATCCGACGAGCAAACTGAAGCAGGTCTGGCGCAAGGGCGTCGCGATCTCGATGGAGGATCAGAAGTGATTCCGCGGCTCCTCGTCGCTCTCTCGTTCGGCCTCGCCTGCGCGGCCGATCTCGCAGCTCAACGCCCGCGTCCGCGTCCCGGTGGTGGGCGTGACGGTCAGCCCCCCGCTGCGCAGCCGCAGCCGGCGACCCCGACGCCGGAAGCCCGGCCGACGAAGGTCGAGAAGTGGACCGCGATCGTCGGCGGCGACATTCATCTCGGCACCGGTGAAGTGCTGCGTCGTGCGACCGTGCTGATCGGCGACGATCGGATCCACGCCGTCGGTCACAACCTCGAGTTGCCGGAGGGCACGACGTCGATCGACGCAACCGGTCGCGTGGTCTGCCCGGGGTTCGTCGCCGTCAAGCTGTCCGGCGTCGGTGTGCCCGCAGGCGCGCCGTCGCCGGTCGTCGACGCCGCCAACCCGTTCGATCCGACGATGAAGCTCGGCCTCGCCGCCGGCATCACGAGCTACCTGAGTCTGTCCGGCGGTGGCGGCAACGCGCCGAGCGGATCCAGCGCGATCGTCAAACTCGCCTACGGCAACCTGAAGGACATGGTCGCGGCCGAGGACGTCGTCCAAGTCATGTCGGTCCCGCTCGATCCGCAGGCGATGCGGCAGTTCAAGGAGCTCGTCAAGAAGGCGCGCGAATGGCAGGACCGCCCGCAACCCGCCGCCGGTGCGCCGGCCGCGCCGGCACCCGCGGGCGCACCGCAGGGTCCGCCGCAACGTGGCCCGCAGCCGGCACCCGGTCAGGGCGCTCCGGGCG
>JAEYTU010000077.1 GCA_023433825.1 Planctomycetota bacterium | reverse complement strand
TGCAGCGCGTTCCAGAACCGCGCCTCGCCGACGCGCGCGCGAAGGTCGCCGCTCGTCGTGTCAGGGATCGCGACGACGCGCAGGTCGCGCCCCTCTTCGAGCACCTGCCGCGCCAGCGGGATGAAGTCGCGGTCGCCGGACACGATGACGACGAGCCCGATGTCGGCGCGTCGATAGAGCACGCGCGCGACGTCGAGCGCGAGCTGGACGTCGGCGCTGTTCTTCCCGGTGTGGCTGATCAGCACGTACTGCGGATCGAGGCCCATCAGCGCGAGATCGTGCGCGACCTCGACGCCCGGATACGTGTCGAACCCGGCGTAGCTGCGTCCGAGGACGATCGGATGTCCGTTCTCGCGCAGCTTCGCGAGCATGCCTTCGAGGATGTGCAGACTCAGCTCTCGTGTGCGGAGTCCAGTCGTCGCGTAGCGGTTCTTCAGCGACAGGTAGAGGTTCTCGAAATCGACATAGACGGCTGCATTCATCGGTGTTCGTCGAGGCTCGCAAACGGGAAGAGAGCGGACAGTAGAGTGCGGCGGACCATAGCGAGTCGCCGCCGCATCCGCTCACCGATCACGGCACTGCCGAAAGCCGCATGATCGGTCCGCCGGCCTGAATCGTCCCGGTGACCGCGGTCTCACTGAACAAGTCGTAGACGTACGTGTTCGTGCAGACACGTGGACCAGTCTGGATGTAGCGCGCATTCGTCGCTGCGACCGGCACGGGAGCGGTCGATGCCGGGTCGTTGTACATCCACTGGAATGCGAGAGGCACGGTGCCTGGGATGCCGAGCGGCATCGGAATCGTGATCGACGCGGTACCGGTTGCGTCGGTGCCGACGGTCAGGTTCGCGAGCGGTTCGACGTAGAGCAGGCAGCCCGGCACGCCGATCGGCGCCAGATCGATCGGGAGCGGGAGTCCCGCGAAAGTGCGCATGTTGCTGCCGAGCAGCAGGATCGCCGGGACGTTCGACGGCGCAGCGGCGAGCGAGATCGCGACGTTCGAACCACCGATGTAGGTACCGCCGGTCGACGTCGAGTTGATCGTCGCACTGCCGCAGTTCGTCGAGCCGAACGTCAACGCCTCGCCGGACGTGCTCTCGAAGCACCGATCGGTGCGGTAGTCGATCACGTAGCTGGCCGCGAACGTCTTCGTCTCGACGAGCAGGTTCGGTCCGGTGAACGCCCACGGCGTCGTCAGCGGGAATCCGAACCATCCGCCGTCGGGACCGGCGTTCGCGGGGACCGCCGGCAGGTTGATGACCTGACGTGGGACGACGACCGTGGCCGACGCGTTGAGGTTCGAGGCGAACGTCGACGACAACGTGCCGCGATCGGCAGTCGTCGAGCACAGCGTGACCTCGACGTCACGCGTGCTGCTGTTGAAATCGGTCGTGTTCGCGTGCCGGCGCCAAGCGACGCCGAAGATCAATCCGTTCGCAGCGACCGGGGTTCGGTAGACGTTCTGCGCGATGCTCTTCGTGCTGCTGATGCCGGCGCCCGAGCCGTTGTTGCCGGCCCAGCCGTTCGCGTACTCGGCGGGGACGATGCGTTGCACCTGTGCGGTCAATGCACCGGCGGTGAACAGGGGGAGGAGGGATGCCGAGAGGAGACAGAATCGGGAGTGACTTCGCATGCGGGAATCTCCGGCGCCGCAGCAGGCGCGGAACTTGGGGGACGCGAAGGTTAGCCCTGCTGCGAAGCACTGCCGAGGGGCGCGCCATCGGTCGTCGTCTGCGGCCAGACGTCGCGAAAGCAGAACCACTGATCCGGTGCTTGCCGAATCGCCCACTCGACGTCTTGCGCGATCCGTCGCGTTGCGGCCGTCAGAGCTTGCGAACGGTCGCCGTCACGGGCGACTTCGATCGGTTCGCGGAAGACGAGCCGGTAACGCATGGGTCCGAGGCGCAGGAAGAACGTCGCGATCATCGGAACGTCGGCGGCGCGCGCGAGCGCGGCGGGACCTTGCGGGAGTGCGAACGGTTTCCCGAACAACGACACGTCGACCGTGCGTGTGTCGCCCCACGGCCGGTCGCACGTCATCGCGACGAGGTCGCCCGCGCGCAGCGCCGCCATCAGCACGAGTCCGATCCGGAAGTCGTCGTCGAACAGGTGCGTGACGACGTTCGGGCCGAGCGTCGACTTCAGCAGCCTGTCGACGTAGGCCTGCGCGGCCGGATCGGGTTCAGGCGCGCGCGCGAGATGCAGCGGCTTCGTCAGCATCTCGGACGGGATCAGATGTCCGGCCTCGAAGTTGCCGACGTGCGCGGTCAGCAACAGCGCCCCGCGTGCGCCCGACGTCGCGGCCAACCAGTGCTCGATCCCCTCGACGGTGAACGACATTCGCCGTCGGCGCTCGCCGAGCAGTTCGTAGCGTTCGCTGCGACACCACGCCCAGTTCCACAACACACGCCACGAACGCCACCACGCGCCGAGCCATCCGGTGCGACCCAGGACGACGGCCTGGTTGCGCGCCAGCGCGCGCGACGGCCCGAACGCGAGGCACGTGTGGAAGAACGTGACCGTCAGCGCCGTCGCGACGTACTTGATCGGATGCGGCAGCCACCGCGCGGCGAACCGTTGCGCGCGGTACCAGAACACACCTAGGAAGTGGAACGGTCCGAGCCATCGAGCGCCGCGATCCCGCCAGTGCAGACTCTGGTCGGGACCGTGCGTCACTTCGCAGTCTGGCGGGCGGTCGGCGTCGGCAACCCGATCGGCGCCGCCGGCACGATCGGGTCGCGAACGACGTCGTCTTGGGAGAGATACGTGTAGCTCGCCAGCCCTTCTTCGAAGCGTTTCAGCAGCAGCGCCGTCTCCTCCATCCGGATCGCGCCGCGACGCATCGCCTCCTCGGCGACGACGCGGACGCGGCGCATCAAGTCGTCCTTGCGGTACTGCACGTAGCCGAGGACTTCGTTGACCGAGTCGCCTTCGACGACGCGCTCGATCCGATAGCCGTGGTCTTGATCGATGCTGACGTGGATCGCCGTCGTGTCGCCGAACAGGTTGTGCAGATCGCCGAGGATCTCCTGGTAGGCACCGACGAGGAATGCGGCGAGGTAGTACGGCCGGCCCTCGTGGAACGGATGCAGCTCCAGCGTGTGCTTGACGTCGCGCAGGTCGATGAACTCGTCCATCTTGCCGTCGCTGTCGCACGTCAGGTCGGCGAGGATGCCACGTCGCGTCGGGCGTTCGCCGAGCCGATGGATCGGCATGACCGGGAACAGCTGCTTGACGGCCCAGTGGTCGGGCACCGACTGGAAGACCGAGAAGTTGCAGTAGTAGGTGTCGGCGAGCGCCTTCTGGAGCCCTTCGAGTTCCTCGGGGACGTAGTCGAGTTCGGAGACGACCTTCTGGATGCGGTCACAGATGACCCAGAACAACGTCTCCGCCAGCGCGCGGCCCTTCAGGTCGAGGTAGCCGAGGTTGAAGAGGCTGATGCTCTCCTCCTTCAGCTGCAGCGCGTCGTGGTAGGCCTCTTGGAAGTTCTTCCGCGTGATCCCCTTCCAGGTCTCGTAGAGCGACACGATCGTCGACGACTCGTGCTCGGCGCACTCGGGCCCTGGTGAGCCGATCGTCATCATGTCGTGACCGAGCACGTTGAAGATCAGCACGGCGTGGTGCGCGGTCAGCGCGCGCCCGGACTCGCTGACGATCGCCGGATGCGCGATGCCCTTCTCGTCGCAGGCCATCTGCATCGCCGAGACGACGTCGTTCGCGTACTCCTGCAGCGAGTAGTTCGTCGACGAGTGGAAGTTCGTCTTGCTGCCGTCGTAGTCGACGCCGAGGCCACCGCCGACGTCGAGGAACTTCAACCCGGCGCCGAGTTGGGACAGCTCGACGAAGATCCGGCTCGACTCGCGCAGCGCGTCCTTGATCGCACGGATCGCCGTGATCTGGCTGCCGATGTGGAAGTGCAGCATCTCGAGGCACTCGAGCATGCCGACCTCCTTCAACCGCTCGGTCACGCGGACGAGTTCCGACGCCGTCAGTCCGAACTTCGACTTCTCACCGGCCGACTCGACCCACTTGCCGGCGCCCTTCGCCGCGAGTCGGGCGCGGACGCCGATGTGCGGGCGCAGGTCGAAGCTCTGACTGACCTTGATGATCGTCTCGAGTTCCTCGTACCGGTCGACGACGATCAGCACGTAGCGACCGAGCTTCTGCGCGAGCAGCGCGGTCTCGATGTACTGCCGGTCCTTGTAGCCATTGCAGACGATCAGGGCCTGCGGGTTGTCCATGTGCGCGAGCGCGACCAGCAACTCGGGCTTGCTGCCGGCTTCGAGCCCGAGATGGAACGGACCGCCGAAGTGCACGAGCTCCTCGACGACGTCGCGCTGCTGGTTGACCTTGATCGGGAACACCGGCTTGTACTGGCCGCTGTACCCACTCTCCTTGATCGCGTTGTGGAACGCGCCGCAGATCGCGCCGACGCGGTGCCGCAGCACATCGCTGAATCGGAGCAACACCGGCAACTCGTAGCCGCGGCGCTGCAGGTCCTCGATCAGGTCGAAGAGGTCGATCGACTGCGTCCCGGGTCCGCCCGGAGTCATCAGCACGTGCCCCTTGTCGCCGATCGTGAAGTACTCGGATCCCCAAGCGGAGATCTGATAGAGCTCGGCGCTGTCGCGCACGGTCCAGGGACGGAGATCGTTCGGCTTCTTCATCGAGTCCGCTGAGGGAGTGCGTCCGGAGTGACTTCGGGGTCGGGACGTTCCGGAAGGCGGCGCATTGAACACGACGTCCGCAAGGAATGCATCGAACGGGATCGTTCGCTTGCCACGTCGCTCCGGGCGAGGCACCCTTGCCCGGCATGACGACCGACACCGAGCTCACTGCGCTGCTGGAACGGGAACTCACGCGGCAGAGCACGACGCTGACGCTGATCGCCTCCGAGAACCACTGCTCCCCCGCCGTTCGTGAAGCTTGCGGGAGTGTGATCACCGACAAGTACGCCGAGGGATACCCGGGTGCGCGCTACTACGGGGGCTGCGAGGTCGCCGACGCGATCGAGGAACTGGCGCGCGCGCGGGCGCTGCGGATGTTCCCGGGTGTCGCGCACGTCAACGTCCAGCCGCACTCGGGGACGACGGCCAACCTGGCGGCGCTCGAGGCACTGGCCGGCTCCGGCGGCGCGATCCTCGGCATGGCGCTGAACGCCGGCGGACACTTGACGCACGGGCATCCGATGAGCGCGACCGGGCGGCTCTTCGCGGCGACGCAGTATGGGATCGACGCGACGACCGGGCTGATCGACCTGGACCAGATCCGAGATCTGGCGCGCGAGAAGCGACCGAAGGTCCTGATCGCCGGCGGCAGCAGCTATCCGCGGCTGATCGACTACGCGGCGATGAAGTCGATCGCGCACGAGGTCGGCGCCGTGCTGATGGCCGACGTCGCGCATCCGGCCGGCTTGATGGCGGCCGGCGTGATCCCGTCGGCCGTCGGCCACGCCGACGTCGTGACGATGACGACGCACAAGACGCTGCGTGGCCCGCGCGGCGGAATGATCCTGACGACGGCGGAGCATGCGAAGGCGATCGACCGCGCCGTGTTCCCCGGTGGGCAAGGTGGTCCGCTGCTGCATCAGATCGCTGGCAAGGCGGTCGCGTTCGGCGAGGCGTTGCAGCCGGAGTTCGTCACCTATCAGCGGCAGGTCGTCGCACTCGCGCAGTACCTCGCCGAGTGCTTGGCGGCGGCGGGTCTGAAGATCGTCACCGGCGGCACCGACACGCACATGGTCGTCGTCGACCTGCGGCCCCTCGGCGACGTCACCGGACAGCAAGTCGAGGAGCGGGCGTTCGCGGCCGGACTCGTCGTCAACAAGAACATGATCCCCGGAGATCCGCGGCCGCCACGCGTGACGAGTGGCGTTCGACTCGGGACGCCGGCGCTCGCGACCCGCGGAATGGGCCGCGACGAGGTGCGCTTCCTGGCGGATACGCTGGTCGCGCTGATGCGCGGCACGGACCCGGCGACGCTGCGACCGAAGGTCGTCGACCTCTGCCGCCGGTATCCGCTGCCGAAGTGAGCTGCGGCTTCGCGCCGCGCTCACTTCGGCAGTCGTGCGTCACTGCGACCGTCGCTGGTGCGTGACGCTCCGCGTCACTGCACGGTCACGCGCGACACGTTCGATGCGTCGATCACGGCGCCGCTGCCGTTGACGAACATCGTCACGCAGTCGAGCGTCAGCCCGGTCAGCGCGACGGCGATCGGCGCCGGGAACTGGTACGGGACGGCCGGGAAGACCGTCGTCGACGGCGTGAACGCGAACGGGCTGCCCGCCGTCGGCGTCATCGACAAGCACGCGATCGCGAGCGAGTCGAGTTCGAGGCCGAGGAAGTTGCCGGTGCCCAGCGGCCGCGTCGTCGTCGCGCTGTAGATCGTGAACCCCGCGGCGTAGCTCGCCGGGAGCGCACCGAGCGCCAGTCGCAGGTTGCCGGAGCCACTCGACGTCAGGTCGTTCGTGACGCCGGAGCGATCACGACCGCCGCCGATGCCGACCGAGACCAACGCGTAGTCGGCGTCGACAACCGGCGTCTCCAGGTGCTGGTCGATCGCGATCAGCGGCGCGCTGACCTCGACCTGCCACAGACCGGACGCCGGGTTCTGCACGAAGACGTTCTCGACCGTGTCGATCGAGTTCCGCGTGCCGCCGGTCGTGCTCCAGAGCCCGAGGTTGGCCAGACCGTTGTTGCCGTGATAGGTCTGGTAGCTGGGGCTGACGACCTTCAGATCGAGGTCGTTGACGCGGTGCGCACCACTCGTCGGGACGGCCGCCTCGGGATCGAGGTAGGTCATCGTCGACTTGAACTGCGTCGTGCCCGGCTTGACGAACACCCAGTAGTTGCGCGACGCGCCCTGCGTCAGCACGTCGAGTTCGTCGACGACGAGCGTCTTGTTCCGCAGGTCGTACATGTCCTGCAGACTCGGGAAGCCGAAGCCCTGCTTGCGACGTTCGATCCCGCCGTTGACGGCCGGGTCGTACTGCCGCGCGGTCGCGATCAGCAGCGCCTTCATCGTCGTCGCGTGCGCGCGGTAGTCGAACCGCTGGTTCCACGACGGCGCGGCGGGATAGCCGAACAACCCGTCGGTGAACATTTCGATCGCGAGACCGAGGTGACCCGCGACGATCGGCGTCGCGCCGGACGTGCCGCCGAACTCGCCGTAGCCGGTCGAGCTGTAGGTCGTGTAGGTCAGGTCGTAGAACGCGCAGAGCTCGGGCTTGTAGCGCTGGTCCGGTGCCGGGCCGTAGCTCGCGCTCGTCCAGCGGTCGTCGGCAGGGTTCGCGTTGTTGTAGTGAGACAACGCGCCGACCGAGATGATGTTCTTCGCCCACGCCTGCGGCCGCGAACGCTGCGAACCAGTGTTGCTCTGGCTCTGCGTGATCGGCATGTCGTGGTCGAAGATGATCCGATCCATCTCTGCGGCGCGCGCCTCGTAGACGATGTTCTGCGCGTAGCCCCACGAGGCCGTCTGGAACATGGCCTTGTGCGCGAGCGTCGGGTCGACCAGGTCACGCACCAACGTCCAACGGTTGTTGTTGTTGTAGACGTAGTTGTAGTTCGTGAAGAGACCTTGGCCGTCGGGGCAGAGGCCGCGAGCCTGCGCCGCGGCGCCGCGCGCGAAGATCACACCGAACGTCGCGTTGCCGTGCGTGTCGCCGGTCGTGTTGAACAGGCCGATCGGAAGCACGCGGTAGGCGTTCGCGACGAACTCGGTGTGGTTCGGGTAGACGCCTTCCATGATGTGGCCGCGGACGCCCTTGCCAGTCATGCCGGTCGCGGTCTGCAGGTAGTTCGCACCACCCTGGATTCGGGCGTTGTCCATGTCGACCTCGGGGGTCGTCCACTGCTGGATCCACAGCACGGTGCTCTCGCCGGCGACGTCGAGCACTTGCTGCGCCGTCAGTTCGGCTTCGAGCAGCACGTTGCCGCGCGACTGCGTCACGACGCTGCCGCCGCGAGCGACGATCGCCTCCGTCAGCGCGGCTTCGTCACGAAGACGATCGACCAGCATGACGTCGTAACGACGCGTGCCGATCTCGACGCC
>JAEYTU010000006.1 GCA_023433825.1 Planctomycetota bacterium | reverse complement strand
CATTGGCACTGGCCGTTTGCCGACGGTGTCGCGAGCGGCACGAGAGGCCCCAGCAAGCACTGTCCCATCGCGGCCCGCGATTTCGGTCTTCGCGCGTAGCGCGAAGACGTTGGGCTGCGGCCCGATCGCGGGCTGCGATGGGCCGGTAGTGCCGCGGTTCCTCGCGGGGCGCAACAGTTTTCGGCGTGCGTTCCTCGGCGTTGGTCGTTCGTCGATGGTGTCGCGAGCGGCACGGGAGGCCCCAGGAAGCACTGTCCCATCGCGGCCCGCGATGTCGGTCTTCGCGCGAAGCGCGAAGACGTTGGGCTGCGGCCCGATCGCGGGCTGCGATGGGACTGCGTACGCAGTTGCGCGACGATCGCAAGACGCCAGCTCGGCGGCGCGGCGGTCAGTGCGCGTTCATCGCAGCGACCGGACGCTTCGCGCAGGCCGGCAAGACGACGCGGAACGTGGACCCGACGCCGAGGGACGATTCGACCTCGATGCGACCGCCGTGGCGCTCGGCGACGCTGCGCGCGAGGGTCAACCCCAAGCCGGTACCGGGCGCCTTCTCGGTCAGGATGTCGCGACCGACCTGGCAGAACGGCTCGAAGATCCGTTCGAGATCGGCAGTCGCGATCCCGACGCCACGGTCGCGCACTTCGACGACGCAGACACCGTCCCGCGCCGACGCGACGACGTCGATCGACGTGTCGGGTGGGCTGAACTTCGCCGCGTTGTCGATCAGGTGCAGCCACAACTGAACGAGCCGATCGTGAGCACCGGCGACCGACGGCAGCTCGTCGACGATCTGCAGGCGAACGCGCGCGCGAGTCCGCGGCGGCAGGACCTGGATGCTCCAGTGCAGCGTCTCCGCGAGATCGAGTGGGACGCGGTCGAGTTCGTCCTTGCCCGAGCTGAGTTCGAGCACCTTGTCGATCAACATCGTCAGGTGCTGCGCCTGGTCGACGATCATCGTCAGGAACTCGGCGCGCATCGTCGGGTCTTCGTCGGGATAGGTCCGCAGGATCTCGGACGACGACAGGATCGACGTCAACGGCGTTCGCAGTTCGTGCGAGACGTTCGTCAGGAACTCGGCCTTCGCTCGCCCGGCCGCCAGCGCCTCGTCGCGCGCCGTGACCAACGCCTTCTCGGTCTGCTCGCGACGGCGAATGTTCTCGACGAGGCGATCGGTCATCGCGTTGAACGATCGCCCCAGTTCACCGATCTCGTCCGACGTCGTGATCTCGACGCGGGCGGCGAACTCGCCGGCGGCGACCTTCCGCGTCGCTTCCTCGAGCTCGGCGATCGGCCCGAGCGTCCGTCGGACCTGCACCAAGCTCGCGGTCACGACGACGAGCAACGTCAACAGCGCGAACAGCGCGAAGAAGCGTTGAAAGCCGAACAACGGGGCGAGCACGCTCGCGGTCGGCCGACTCTGCACGACGACCCAGTCGAGCCCGAGCTGTGGGCGCAGAAACAACCGCCAGTAGCGCGCGAGATGCGGTTCGCCGGCGACCGACCACTCGAACGTGCCCGACGCCGGATCCTTCGCGAGGGTGGCTCGCAACAATCCAGCCGCCGGTCGCTCGGCAACGCTGCTGTGCAGCACTTCGCCGTCTTCGCCGAGGACCATGATCTCGGCGCCACCGGCGAAGAGCCCCTCGCTGTCCCACAGCGTGTTGGGATGGATCTCGGCGACGAAGAGGTCGCCGCTGCGGGTTCCGTCGTCGGCGCGGTGGACCAGCCACGTGACCGCTTCGCCGCCCGGTTCACGCACCGCAGCGCGGACCAGCGGCCGGCCCTTCGACAGGTGGTCGCGCTCGCGTGCTTCGAGGGGTTCGAACGGCAGCGGTGGGTCGCCGAGTTCGACGCTGGCAGCGGCGCCGTCGAACACATGGATCGACCGGAACTGAGCGGTCAATCGCTCGCGCAGCGTCGGCGAGACCGTGCGCAGTGCCCCCGCGCCGCGGCTGTTCCACTCGGCGCGCGCGATCTCGAAGTCGGTCCGCAGGCGCGACAGCCGCTCGGCGAGGTCCATCCCGAGCGACTTGACCGAGATGTGGAGGCCCTTCTCGGCGTCGAGCCACAGTTGCGACGACACCTTCGTGACGGACAGCCACGCGAAGCCGGCGAGTGGCAGCAGCGCGCACCCGAGCAGCAGACCGAGCAGCCGGCGACCGAACCGGCTCGCGGCGATGTCGGCGATCCCGACGAGGCTGAGGGCGCGGCCGTTCACTGGGTTCAGCCGAGCGCGGCCTCGACCTTCGCGGGGATCGGCTTCTCCGACTGCATCGAGGGGTCGGGATCGGCCTCGTGGCGAATCGCGCCGAGGTGCACTTTCATCTGCTCCGCTGCGGCGAGGGCCTCGATCGCAGACCGCCGAACGTCAGGATCGGGGTGCGTCAGGAAGTGCCCCCGGGCGCGGGACAGCGCGTCGCTCATCGTGGCGTGGGCGGCGCGGATCGCGTCGATCCGTTGGCCGAGGTTGCGCACGGCTTCGTTCAGGACGTCGACTTCGTCCTTCAAGTAGTCGTTGTCACGCGTGCGCAGCGGGCTCGGCAGGCGGCCTTGTCCGAGCATTCGCAGGTTCCGTTTGACGCGGACGAGCGGGCCCGCGATTCGGTGCGAGATGTGAAGGGAGTGCAGGATCGACAGCACGAGGAATGCGCCGACCATCCACCACAGCCGATCGTGGACGTAGAGCAGGACGATCGCGGTGTCGGTGATCGTGATCGCGTCCGAGTTCGGCGATCGGAGGTCGTGCACGATCGGCGCCAACACTCCGACCAGCAGCACGACGACGAGGAACGTCGAGAACAGCGTCGTTCGCCAGACGACGCTGGCCTGGAAGCGACGGTCGACGACGAAGTGTCGTCGAGTGAGCAACTTGCGCAGTGCGTTCATGGCTGTCGTCACGGCTCAGTACTTGGATGCGCGACCGAAGAACCCACCGTCGTTCGCGCGAATCACGTCGTCCTGCGACAGCGCATGGCCGATCGACGTCGCCGAGGAACGGTCCGGACCGATGCTGAACAGGTCGTAGTCGGTGTTCAGCGGGAACGCGTAGCGGTCGCGGCGGCGCACGCTGTCGACGGCGACGTTGATGTGCACGGTGCGCTCGACGACGACCGGCGCAGGGGCGCCTTCGACCGGTGCGACACCGGGCGCTTCCGGGCCGAGCACCTCGTGCAGGAAGAAGCCGCCGATCGTCGAGGGCCCCGCGACCGGTGCGCCGGCGGCGGGACGACGCAGAATCGCGGACGGGTTGACGAGTCCGGTGCGGATCGCCCATTCGAGTCCGTCGCCCGTCCCGGCCTCGTAGTTCAGGTAGCAGTACGGCGTCCCCCACGGATCACGACGGCCACCGAAGCCGACTTGGTAGAGCGTGATCGGCAGACGCATGATGTTCGCCTGCCGGAACGTGTCGACGGACGTGCTGATGGTCTTCAACTCCATCACCGCCTTCTGCGTGCGCGCCGTCGTCAGCGCGTCCTGATACATCGGCAGCGCGATCGTCGACAGGATTGCGATCACCGAGATCGCGATCATCAATTCGACGAGCGTGAAGCCGGCGGACTCGCGTCCTGATGCTTGCCTCGAATCACGACCCTGCACCTGCATGGGCGGTTCGTCGGCACGCGCGGGCGCGTTGCTTGAAGCGAGCGCGTGGATCTCGCGTCACGACGGCGAGTTGTGTGACACCGAAGGAGTGTCGGCGTCCGACACGGCCGAATCGCAGCAGCGGGATGCGCGCGACGCGCGACGACTTCGTCGTTCGCTCGGCTGTTAAAAGCCGGGGGCGAGCTGACGCTCGCCCCCATCTTGCGGCCCCCTCCCAACCAGAAGTGTGCGACGGAGCCACCGTCGCAGAGGCACGCACTCCGACGTTTTCCGACCGGTGTCTCCTGAGAGTCCCGACCGGATCGCGTCGATCAGCCCTCGGCCTTCGCGCGCCGAGTTGCCTTCTTGCGGCCGCCCTTCTTGGCGACCTTCTTGGCGGCGCCCTTCTTGGCAGCACCGCGACGCGTGACCTTCTTGCCAGCCTTCTTCTTGGCCTTCTTCTTCGCAGCCATCTTCTAGTCCTCTTTGGACCCTTTAGAACGCAGGGTCATGAGCCAGGATCGGGTAGCCACCGTGGCTCTCGACCGATCGGATGCTTGATCGGTTCGAGCACTGTTCGGATTCACCGAAATCTCGCGCCTGCCTGGAGATATCGCGATCCG
>JAEYTU010000676.1 GCA_023433825.1 Planctomycetota bacterium | reverse complement strand
GAACAGCACTGTGTAGACGTGCGTGCGCAGCGGCGGCTGGTTCTGGTTTCGCAGGTACGGAGTCAGCGCGACGCAGTCGAGCGCCGTCGTCGACGGCACCGCGGCGCGGACGTCGATGCCGTGCAGGTCACCGACCGTCGCGAACAGGTCGCAGGCGTGGACCAGCGCGTCGACCTCGCGGCCGCCGTTCGCGACGACCGGACCGGCGACGATCAACGGCACGTGGACACCGCCTTCGTAGAGCGTGCCCTTCGCGTGATTCGTCGGCAGCGGTGGGTAGGTGACGGCGCTCGGCGTTCCGTTGTCGCCGAGGAAGATCACGTTCGTGCGATCGCGGACCGCAGGCGGCAGCGACGCGAGCAGGCGACCGATCTCGGTGTCCATCGCCTGCACCATCGCCGTCAGGAACGGCCGCGGCGTCGTCGTCGGGCTGAGGCCGCCGAGGTTCTGCGTGTGCAGGTGCGCCGGCGGCGCGTGGAACGGCGAGTGGCCGGCGTGGAACGCGACGACGACGCACCACGGCTCGGTGCGCGTGGCGACGAACGCGAGTGCTTCGTCGACGACGAACGTCGTCGCGTAGGCGGTCGTCGACGACGCGACGCCGTTCTCGACCTTCGTCCACGACGTGTACGACGGGATCGCCGCGCCCATCGCCCCGACGAAGTGCGACCAGCCGGCGACGTTCGGCGTCGCGTTCCCCGAACGCGTGCCGAGATGCCATTTGCCGATCAGTGCATTGCCGACCTGTGCGGCGGTCAGCAGTTCGGGCAGCAGCGTTTCGGAGTAGGCGAGCCTGGGTGCATTGGGGGCGATCGCGTTCCCAATCCCGGTGCGAAACGCGTGGCGACCGGTCATGACGGATGCGCGCGTTGGCGAGCAGACCGGATTCGCCCAGCACCGGCGGAACAGGACGCCACGCGCGGCGAGTGCGTCCAGGTGTGGGGTCGGCGGCGGCGCGTGGCTCGCGCGATAGGCGGCAATCGCATCGACCCCGACGTCGTCGGCGATCAGCACGAGCGTGTTCTGCGTCTGCGCGACGAGCGGCGCGCTCAGGCTGAGCAGACCGAGGAGCGCCGCGGGGAGGATTCGCATGGGCGCCGCATGCTAGCGAGGGCGCGGGGCGCGGGTCCGGCCGCGCGGTCCTCGATCACGCGAGAGGCGTGAAATGGTGGGCGATACAGGAGTCGAACCTGTGACCCCCAGCTTGTCGAGCTGGTGCTCTAGCCAACTGAGCTAATCGCCCACGAGTGCGCGCATCGGCGCGCTTCGAAGGGCGGGCTTTGTAGAGACCTCGGCACGACCCTGCAACACAAAATTCGCCTCGGGCCGTGGCTAGACTTCGGCGCATGGATGCCGGGCCCGGCGAGAGCTTGCAGATGATGCTGCCGCTGCCGGAGAGCGGGCGCAGCGTTCGGGTTCGGCGCGGGGAGCTCGAGATCCATGCGGAGCGCGCGAGCGGTGGAATGCGGCTCGAAGTCGACGACGGACTGCAGGTGCAACGGCATTTCGTCGGCTTGCCCGGCGACGGGCGGCTCGAGTTGCACACGGTCGCGCCGGCTCACGGCCTCCTGGTCCGGTTGCGCGACGAGATCGCCGTCGCGGCCGGTGGGCGGCTGCGCGGCTACGTGACGGTCCCGTCGGTCCAGCGACTCGTGCTGCGACGCGCCGACGGCGCCACCGAGCCGCTCCTCGACTTCCCGGCGTCGACGCTGCGCGTGCTGTGGGCGGGGGACCGCCTCGGCCACGCGCATCCGGTGCCGAGCCGTTTCGAACTGTGGTTCGACCGCGTGCCGCGCCACGGCATCACGGTGCCGCTGCTGCTGCGGAACGGCGGCCCCGATGCGTGGCGCCCGTTCGAGTTCGCGTTCGCGCTTGCCGACGCCGAGCTGCGCGAACTTCGCGGGCGCACGTGCGCCGCGCCGCGAATGTCCGAACGCGATCGGCGCGGCGAGTCGACGGTCGCGACGCGCGGTTGGCCGAGGGTCGCCGGATGAACGGCGCGCCGTTCCGCCCCGGGCGAGCGCTCGACGTCGTGCTCGCCACACTCGTCGCAGTCGCGGCACTGTCGTCGTGCACCCGCGAAGCCGACGTCGCGGCGTCGCGCACCGATTCGCTCGTCGAGCAGTTGCGCAACGAATGGCGGGCCGCGTCCGCCGCGAACGCCGCGTCGGCGACGCGCGATGCACTCGCGCCCCTCGTCGAAGCCGTCGAGCGCATCGCTGCGACGCACGCCGCCGATCGCGAACGAGTGTCCGACCTCGCCACGCACGTGCAGCGGATCACCGGCATCGTCGTCGCGTCGACCGATCGTGCATCGGCGACGCGTGCCGAGCTCGACACGCTCGCGGCGTCGCTCGCGCGCCTGCAACAGGAACTCGGTGCCGCGCGCGTGCAGCAGGCCGCAGATCGCGAACTGGTCCGCAAGGCGCTCGACGCGACGGTCGAACGTCTCGACGCGTGGATGCGGGCGATGCCCGAACTCTCGACGCCGACGCCTGCACCGTCGCTCCCCGACGCGACCCCGAAGAAGCAGAGCGAGATCGGGTCGTCGACGTTCCCGTGGGTCGGGTTGGCGCAGTCGCTGTTGCTGCTGATCGCGCTCGCGGGGCTCGCCGCGGTCATCGCATGGCGACGTCGCCGCCGGCGTGTCGCCGCGCGCGCAGGAACGGCCGCGACTCCCACGCCGTCGACCGTTGCCGTCGTGCCACCTGCCGTCACGGTCGTCGCGCGCCAGCCCGTCGCGTCCGTGGAACCGCCGGTCCCGCCACCGCCCGCGCCGCCGGTCACCGTCGAACCGATTCGTCCGCTGCGAACGACACTGACCTTCCGCGCCGACGAGATCGCGCCACTGCGCGAAGCCCTTCGCATCGAGTTGGAATCGCGTCGCGAGGTCCTGCTCGCGCCGGCACCGACCTACGACGTCGCCGGCGGATGTCTGGTCGTCACGTTCGCGACGGCCGGCGATCCCGCCGCCGCAGCGCGCGTCGCGGCCGAACTGCACGAACGTTCGGTGGCGACGCTGCAGCGACGGCGCCAGTCCGATTCTCCTGCGGCCTGACGAACG
>JAEYTU010000652.1 GCA_023433825.1 Planctomycetota bacterium | reverse complement strand
GGCGACGGTCGATCAACTCTTGACGTCGGGACCTGCGGCCGTCGGCAGCGCGAAGGACCTGATCCGCACGGTCGGGTCGCTCTCACTCGAAGCGGCGTTGCCGCTGACGGCGCAGTGGATCGCGCGGTTGCGCGCGACGCCGGAGGCGAAAGAGGGGATGGCCGCGTTCCTCGAGAAGCGGCCCGCGAGCTGGCGCGCGCCGAACTGACGCTCCCGCGAGCGGTAGAGTCTTGACGCCAAGATGTTGTGATGAGGTCTGAAGGATCCTTCAACATCTAGTGCATCGGTAAGAACTCCCCGATCTTCGTTCGCTGCGAAGGATTCCTCTCGGCGCGCTAGCCAAGCTGCCGATCGTCACTATCGTCCCGCGCCTATCGGGCTCGGACCTGGCGAACGATCGAGTCGCGGGTGGGCAGTTCAAGCGCTCTGTGTACGAGCGCAGTCCCACCGTGATGTCGACGACACGCCGTCAAAGGTTCGCGTCCGGGAGTTCGATGTCATGGATCCGCTGACGGAACCCTGCTCCGAAGACCCTTTCCCATCTGTCTCGACCGCAACCGCAACCACGACGACTTCCGAGAGGAACGAGAGCTCTGAACTGAAGGAGAGAACCGGGAGGCACCGCTACTTCCCGGACGCGACCGACGCCGAATGGAACGACTGGCGTTGGCAGTTCCGCAACCGCGTCACGACGCTGGAGGAACTCGCACAGCACTTCCCGCTGACGTCGCGCGATTGGGATCTTCGCGCGCAAGTGCTGAAGGACTTCCGGATGGGCATCACGCCCTACTACTTGTCGCTGATCGACGCCGAGAACGCGGACGATCCGTTGCTGCGCCAAGTCGTCCCGCTGAACGAGGAGTACACGTACCGAGCGATCGGCGACGAGGATCCGCTCGGCGAGGAGAACTTCTCACCGGTGCCCGGCATCACGCATCGCTATCCCGATCGCGTGCTGATGGTGATCTCGAACTCGTGCGCCATCTACTGCCGCTACTGCACGCGCAAGCGGATCATGTACGAGGACGCGACGCCCGACGTCGAGATCGATCGGATGGTCGACTACATCGCGAACACGCCGAGCGTGCGCGACGTCGTCGTCTCCGGCGGCGACCCGCTGACGTACGCGACGACGAAGCTCGAACGGATCCTGTCGAAACTTCGCGCGATCCCGCATCTCGAGATCATCCGCATCGGCAGTCGCGTTCCCGTGGCGTTGCCGCAACGGATCGACGACGAGCTGTGCGCGATGCTGCAGAAGTACCACCCGCTGTGGATCAACGTGCACTTCAACCATCCGAACGAAGTGACACCCGACGCGATGCGCGCGTGCGACAAGCTGTCGCGGGCCGGCATTCCGCTGAACAACCAGAGCGTGCTGCTGAAGGGCGTCAACGACGACGTCATGGTCATGAAGCGGCTCGTGCACGGGCTCATGAGGATGCGCGTGCGTCCGTACTACCTGTATCAGTGCGACCCGATCCGCGGCGCCGAGCACTTCCGGACGTCGATCCGCAAGGGCATCGAGATCATCGAAGGGCTGCGCGGTCACACGAGCGGTCTCGCGATCCCGCAGTACGTGATCGACGGTCCCGGCGGCGGCGGGAAGATCCCGGTCAACCCGACGTACCTGCTGCACTACGACGAGCCGAAGGGCCGCGCCGTGCTGCGCAACTTCCAGGGGAAGATCTACGAGTACCGCGAACCGCGGCTCGAGGAGGACCTCGCGGCGTTGCACAACGGTGGGGGCGACGTTCCGACGAATGGTCATGCGAACGGCCATGTGAATGGCCATGTGAACGGTCATGCGAATGGTCACGCGAACGGCAACGGCAACGGCGCGCACGTCGTCGGCAAGAGCCGCTGGGCACATCGCAACGGGAAGAGCGACGACCGCAACGGTCGTTGCCCTTCCTGAGCCACCCCCGTAGAGGTAGGCCGTGCGCATCGGAATCGCGTTCGACCTGAAGTCCGACTTCGCCTCTGCGGGTGACGCCCAGCACGGTGGTTCGGACGGCGGCCCAGACGATCGTCTCGAGGAGTACGACTCGGTCGAGACGGTCGACGCGATCGCGGGCGTGCTCCGCGACGCCGGGCACGACGTCGAGAAACTCGGCGGGGGGCGCAAGTTCCTCGCCGCGATGCTCGCGAGTCCGCCCGACCTCGTCTTCAACATCGCGGAAGGTCACGGGACGCGTTCGCGCGAGGCGCACGTGCCGTCCGTCTGCGAGATGCTCGACGTTCCGTTCACGCACAGCGATCCACTGACGCTCGCCGTCTCGCTCGACAAGGCGATGACGAAACACGTCGTCGAGGCGCAGGGGGTCGCGACGCCGCCGTCGCTCGTCGCGCGGCGCGAACTCGACGTCGAGCGCTGCGGGCTGCGGTTCCCGGTCATCGCGAAGCCGGCCGCCGAGGGTTCGAGCATCGGAATCCGCAAGCACTCGCGGGTCGCGGATCCGGCGACGCTGCGGAACGTCGTTCGGCAGTTGCTCGCCGACTACCGGCAGCCGGTCCTCGTCGAGGAGTTCTGCGAAGGCCCGGAGTTCACGGTCGGCATCCTCGGGAACGGCGCCGACGCGCGCGTGATCGCCGTCATGGAGATCGCGCCGAAGCTCGTGCCGATCGATCAGTTCGTCTACTCGGTCGAGAGCAAGCGCAACTACCGCGCGG
>JAEYTU010000551.1 GCA_023433825.1 Planctomycetota bacterium | reverse complement strand
GAACAGCAGGCCGGCGGCGAGTCCGACGTTCGCCCCGCCGACGCGGCGCCCGATGCCGGTCACGACGACGGCCGTCGCCGCCGTCAGCACGGCGCCCATCCATCGGAACGACGACTCGCCGTGACCGAAGACCTGGCTCCACGCGATCCCGAGCCAGTAGCTGACCGGCGGCATGCGATCGTGCGGAACGCCGAAGCGTCCGACGTCGGTCCCGGTCAACCAGCGAACCACTTCGATCGGGTCGAGCGTCAGCCCGCTGAGCTGGGTCGACTCGTCGATCCAGATGCTCTGGTGCGGCAGGAACAGACCGCACGCGAGCAGCGCGACGAGCGGTGGAAGCAGCCAGACGAGCGCTGGAGGGCAGCGCCACCCGTTCGACGCGTCGACCGAGACGCTCGTCATTTCTTGAACACGACGAACATGTTGATGACGAAGTTGACGACCGTTCCGGCGACGACGCCGATCGTCGCCGCCAACTGCGGGAGCATGTCGGGCTGTGCCGCGAGCACCGTCGTCGTGACGTAGTAGTTGACGAGCGCGCCGAGCGAGCACGCGGCGACGAACCCGACGAACTGCTTGACGAGCGAACCGTGTCGCGCGTGCGAGAACGTGAAGCGGCGGTTCAGGACGAAGTTGCCGACCATCGACACGGCGATCGCAGCCGCGACGGCCCAGCCGGTCGGGACGGCGACCGCGAGCAGTGCGGTCAGGACGACGAGGTTGACGAGCAGCCCGGTCGCGCCGACGACCGCGAACTGCAGGATGTTCGACCAGGTCGGGTACTTGAAGATGAACAGCCGACGCAGGTGCTGGATGTAGCGGAGCTGCTCGGCGAAGTTCAGCTTGCTCTCACCGAGTTCGCGCTGCGCGAATTGGATCGGAACCTCTGCGACGCGTTCGACGCGACACTTCACGAGGATCTCGAGACCGATCTTGTAGCCGATCGGATTCAGGTGCCCGGCGCGCTGCAGCAGCGCCTTGCGGAACGCGAAGAATCCCGCCATCGGGTCGGCCGAGTTCGTGAACGGCCGCGCGAGCCACGTCGCGATCTTGCTGTTGACCCAGCGCAGGAACCCCCAGTCCTCGGCCGTTCCACCGCCCGCGACGTAGCGTGATCCGATCACGAACTCGCTGGTCTCGAGTGCCGCGAGCATCCGCGGGATCGCCTCCGGCGGGTGACTGAGGTCGGCGTCCATGACGACGATGACGTCCTTGGTCGCCAAGCGAACGCCGTCGAGCACCGCCGGACTCAGACCGCGATCCGTCTTGCGAACGACGAGTCGAACCCATGGCAACGCGAGTCGGCGAACGACGTCGGCGGTGTCGTCCGGACTGTCGTCGTCCATCAGCAGAACGTCGAGGTCGAGCGCGTGCGTCTCGCGCAGTCGGCCGAGACGTTCCATCAGTCCGGGGAGGTTCAGCGCCTCGCGATAGGTCGGGACGACGACGGTGATCGCCGTGCCTTTGGCGATCGGCGCGTTGACGTCACCGCGGGGAGCTTCCACGTTCGGCTCAGCGTTCATGAACCGACGTCCGGGGAAGTGACGCGACTGCCGACTCGTTTGAGCATTCGTTCGAAGTCGTTGCAGAGCTTGGATTCATGTCGGATCGCAATCGCGTTGCTTCGGAGTCGGACCGCGCGGAACGCGGCCGAAGCCTATCCCACGCACGGAGGGACTTCGATTTCGAGACATCGCGTGACGGCGCGGAATCGTCGATGCGGCGGCCGCTCCGCGAGGCCAGCTCATCGGCCGAGAACGGCGGTCAACTGATCCGCGGCGGCGCGATGTCCGGCGGCGTTCCAATGGCCGTCGACGACGAAGTACCGCTCCGGGGTCTCCTGCTTCGACGGCATTCGGACGAACGGGACCTCGAGCCGTGCGCAGAGTTCGGCGAACGGTCGGGTCTGCTCCGGGTCGAGATCGGCACTGAGCACGTATGGCTCCCACCCGCGCTCGCGACAGATGCGCACGGCGGATTCGACGAGCGCGAGCGTCAGCGCAAGACCGGGTGCCGGGGCGTCTGCCGCGGGTGCGTTCGTCACCGGGTTCGGCGCGACGGGTGCGTGCGTCTCCGGCGGCGCGGCCGGGGTCGGTCGGAACTCGCGCAGCAACCCGATCAGGTGGCTGTACGCGAGGCCGGGCACCGAGTCGATCACGACCTGGATCGTGCGCGCGAGCCCGGGCGGCGGCACGGGGTGCTCGACGATCGCACCGTCGTCGCCGAGCGTCGCGAGGCGCTCGATCACGTTGTCACCGAGGTCGTTGCTGCAGAGCTGCAACACGACTTGGCGCGGCGAGAACTTCGGGGCTTCGTCGCGCAGCAGGCGAAGCCAGCGCGCGTTGCCGTTCCCGCCGATCCCCATGTTGACGACCGGGCGGCGAAGCGCCTTGCCGACGAGCTGCGGGAACTCTTCGCCGTCGTCGACGCCGAAACCCATCGTGAACGAGTCGCCGACGAACAGGACGACGCCGGTCGGCGGAACGTCGGGTTCCGGCCCGCGCCAACCCAGCGAGTTGCTGCGGAACGTCATCCGGAACTCGGGCGCGATCCGCTCGCAGTGCAGGTTCGCGCGGATGCGCTTGCCGAGCACCGGGTCATAGGTCGTGAACGACGGGCCGATGTCGCGCACCTCGACGAACGCCCGCACGGCGATCTCCCCGACGAGCAGCGCGAGCAGCAGCGACGCGAGGATCGCAGCGAACCGAAACGACCAGCGACGGAGCCGTGACGTGCGTGGCATTTGGGCGCGGAACGCTACGCGGTCGCGACCCCCTGGTCATCGGCGCCGCCGCCGCCGACCATCCGCGGCCCACCCCGCCGGTTGGAGTCTCGCTCGTGATCCGTTGCTTCTCGGTCGTCGCCCTGATCGCTCTCCCGCTCGTCGCCCAGACCCAGATCGTCTCGCCGGCGGGTTACGCGGACGTCGAGGGCGGCCTCGGCGGGAATCCTCCGCTGACCGGCGTCCAGCGGTTCCAGCAGATCCACGGTGACGTCCGCGGCGGCGTCGTTCGTGCGATCGCACTGCGTCGGGAGGGCACCGCGTTCCAGGATCCGCGCTACGTCGCGCGAACGATCGACGCCGAGGTCGTCGTCGCCGGCGGGAACGCGGCGACGGCCGGGCGCGGGTTCGCGG
>JAEYTU010000429.1 GCA_023433825.1 Planctomycetota bacterium | reverse complement strand
ATGCTGCCGTGATCGACGCCACCGTCGACCACGACTGGCCGGCGGCGAGGTCGGGAACGTTCGCCACGAGTGCGTTGCCGTCGGCGCGGCCGTCGTGCAGTCGGAACGTCGCCGTCGCCTGCCGTTGCCCACCGCGCTGCGCCGTCAACGCGCCGTCACCGGCCTTCGCCGCGACGCTCGCCTGGGCGCGCAGTCGGAGTCCGCTGCGTGCCGCCGAGCCCCCGTTCTGCAGCTCGACGACGCGGACGATCTGCGCGCGGTCGTGGACGGCGAACGTCGTCGTCCGCAGCGCGAGCCCGTCGGCCGACGTCTGCTCGGTGACGACGAATGCGGCACCGCGGACGCGCCGGACACGGCTCGTCTGCCAATCCACCGGCGCATCGCCGGCCAAGACCTCGAACGTCCAGTTCCCGAAGTCGCCGTCCGGACGGTGATGCTCGTCGGCCTGATAGGTCGGCCCGGAGATCGCGAGCATCGTGTTGACCGGCGTACCGGGACCGATGTGCGTGAACATCCGCCCGTTGCCGACCGGGAACGCGCCGCGACGTCGCGGATCGAGCCCATTCGCGTCGAAGTCCATTCCGAGCGTGCTCTGCTCGGCGAGCTCGGGCACCTGCGTCTGCAGCGGGGCGCGGATCGGCTCCTGCGCAGCGAGCGCCGCGGCGACGAAGGGGAGGAGGACGAGCAGGGCGGGCGGTGCGACTCGAATCATGGCGACGAAGGATCGGCCGAAGGCGGGGTTGCGCGGAAGCGGCAGTCCGAGCGGAAAACTCCCAGTCTTGCAGAGCTTCGTCGCGAAGGAAAGCCGACGGCCCGCGCCACCGAGGTGTTGGCGCGTCGACTTCGTGCTTCCGATGCACGTTCGCGCCCGCCACCATCCGCGTCGTGGAGCGATGGAAGCAGAACCGCCTCGCGGTCTGGCCCAGCATGTTCGCGGTGTCGCTCGGCCTGATGGCGGTGCTGCCGACGCTTCCGCTCTACATCGAGGAACGGTTCGACATCCACGACCCGGCCGAGGTGCGTTGGTGGGCCGGAGCGATCTTCGGCGCCGGTCCGCTTGCCGCAGCGTTGATCGGTCCGCTGTGGGGCGCGCTCGGCGATCGTCACGGGCGGCGGCGCATGGTCGTCCGGTCGGTCGTCGCGATCGGCGTCGCGATGGCGCTGATGCCGCTCGCGTCGAGTCCGCTGCAGATGCTGCTCCTGCGCACGCTGCAGGGACTGTTCGCCGGGTACGTCGCCCCGGCGATGGCGCTCGTCTCCGCCGAGACGCCGGCCGACCGTCAGGGACGCACGATCGCGGGCCTGCAGGTCGCGCTCGCGAGCGGGCTGCTGTTCGGGCCGGCGCTCGGCGCCGAGATCGCGGCGTGGTTCGGTCGCGCCGCCGTGTTCACGGTCACGGCGGGGTTGTGCTTCGCCGCCGCGATCCCGGTTGCGCTGTTCACCTACGAGGACCGGGCGAAGCTGCAGCGACGCGGCGACGGCGAGCGCCGGGGCAGTCTGCTGCGCGAGATGTTCCAGCCGCTGCAGCACCGGCCGTTCGCGATCCTGCTGCTGCTGATCCTCGTGTCGCGGCTCGGGTTGAACATGCTCGAACCGTTCCTCGCGCTGTTCGTCCGCGAGCTCGGCGCGTTGCCGTGGATCGCCTCCGGCGCGCGCGACGCCGAGCATGCGATCGACCGGACGACGGCGGTCGCGTTCACGATCCTCGCCGTCGCGCAGTTCGTCTTCACGCCGTTGTGGGGGCGTGCCGCCGATCGGTTCGGACCGCTGCGGTGTCTCGCGGTGCTCGCGCTGTCGTTGTCGGGCATCTACTTCGCGACGGCGCACGTCGAGACGACGGAGGGGTATCTCGCGCTGCGCCTCGCGGCGGCGGCGTTCATGTCGGGTTCGATGACGCTCGCCTACGCGGCGGCGGTCCGGCGTGTCCCACCGCAGCAGCGGTCGGTCGCGTTCTCGCTGACGCAGAGCTGCATCCAGTTCGGACTCGCGGTCGGTCCGACGTTCGGCGGGGCCGTCGCCAGCGGTGCCAGCGTGCGCGATCTGTTCCCGGTGGCGGCCGCGCTGCTGTTCGTCGCCGGCGTCGGCATGGTGATCCTGCGTGTCGTCACCGAACGGCCGCGGAACGAGCCGACGCCGCCGGCCGACGAAGGCATCGTCGGGTCGTGACAAAATCTGCGTTCGCCCGTGACGGGGCGGCCTTCGGTGACGAATCATCGACTCGACGCCGATGCACGAAGACACGACCGCAGACCTGCTCCGCCGCCACGCCGGGCTGATCCACAAGATCGCCCACGCATACTGCCGCGACGTGACGGACCGCGAGGACGTCGTGCAGGAGATCGCCGTGCAACTGTGGCGATCGTGGCCTCGGTTCGACGGTCGGCACCGCGAGACCACGTTCGTGTATCGGATCGCCCTCAACGTCGCGATCTCGTTCCATCGCCGCGAACGTCGCCACCGGCAGCGTCGAGCGTCGGTGGACGTGCAAGCGATCACGTGCCTGCGCGGCGCCGACGCCGCGCCGAGCGACGAAGTCGAGCGTCTGCTGCGGTGCATCGACGAACTCGGCGCGCTCGAGAAGGCGCTCGTGCTGCTCTACCTCGACGGCAACGACCACGCGGCGATCGCCGACGTTCTCGGGATCTCGGTCTCGAACGTCGGGACGAAACTCGCCCGCATCAAAGGCAGGCTGCTCGTCGCGCTCGCGGAGCGTCCGAGCCCCGATCCCACGGAGGAACCGCATGCAACTCGATGACTGGAAGGCGGCGTGGGCGACCCACGGCGCGATGCTGGAGCGAAGTCTCGCGATCGACGAACGACTGCTGCGCGACGTCCTGCTGCGGCAGGTCCGCTTCGCGCTGCTGCCATACGTGCTCGGCCGCGCGTTCGAGGTCGTGCTCGGCGTCGCGTTCGCGATCGCCGTCGCCGTCGTGCTGGCGCGGCACCCGGGTGACCTGCGCTACCTCGTCGTCGGCTCGGCGTTGCTCGCATTCGCGGTCGCGATGACCGGGGCGTGCGCGTTCCTGCTGGTCGCCGCGCTACGACTCGATCACGGCGGGCGTGTGACCGAGTTGCAGCGGCGGCTCCAGCGGGTCCGCGTCGTCGAGTACCGGACGTTCGAGGCGGCGTTGCTCGGCGGAACGCTCTTCTGGCTGCCGGCGCTGCTCGTGCCGTTCGAAGCGCTGACCGGCATCGATGCGTTGGCGCGTGTAGACCCTGGTTACCTCGGCGCCAATCTGCTGGTCGGATGTGCCGTCGTCGTCGTCGGCGTCTGCCTGTCGAAGCGCTACGTCGACCACCGCGACCTGTCGCCGCGTGCTCGTCGGTGGGTGGATGCGCTGTCGGGGCGAGCGCTGCGCGCAGCGTCGGCGCACCTCGACGAACTCGCGCGGTTCGAGCGCGACGAGTCTGCGGGCTGAGGAATTCGCACCGATCGGTTCCCCCTCCGCGCGCGGCGCGCATGCTCTCCACATCGCATGTGCCTCCTGATCGTCCTCGCCGGCCTCGACGGGCCGTTTCGCATCGTCGCGGCGTCGAATCGCGACGAGCAGCGGGATCGCAAGGCTGCGCCGCCCGGCCTCTACGTCGGCGCGCGGCATCGGATGCTGTCGCCGCGCGACCGCCGCGCCGGCGGCACGTGGCTCGCCGTGTCGGAACGCGGATGGCTCGCCGGCCTGACGAACTTCGCCAGCGTTCGTCCGCATGCCGCCGCCGCGAGCCGCGGGGAACTACCGCATCTGGCGCTCGACGCGGATCGGATCGACGCGGCGGCGGCCACCGTCGTCGAGGCCGTGTCGGCGCAGTCGTACGGCGACTTCCAACTCGTGATCTGCGATGGCGAACGGACCGTCGTCGTCCGGCAGGTCGCCGGTGCCGTGACCGTCGTCGATCGTGCGGATCGCGTGACGATCGTCACGAACGAGCACCCGCCCGGCGCGCTCGATCTCGCCGACGCCGACGCGGCCGCCGCGCCAGGGCTGACGCTGGCCGAGCGATTCGCGCTGCTGCAGCCGATCCTGCTGCGCGACGGCAGCGACGGCGGTCACCGAATCCTCAAGCGCGGCGAGCACTACGGCACCGTGTCGAGCTCGTTGATCGCCGTTCCGCGCGAGGACCCGCGGCAGTTGATCTGGCGCTACGCGGCCGGCGCGCCCGACGTCGCGCCGTACCGCGAGTACGGCAATCTCGGTCGGCGCCTCGTCGAGGGGTGAACGGCGCGCGCGGATGCGCGCCGGTTCACGTCGCCAACCGGTTCACTTCGGCAGCAGGGCGAGGTTGTTCCGCGCGTCGGTCAGCGCCGTGCGCGCGATGGCCTTCTGGTCCTGCGGCGTCGCATCGTCGGCGAGCTGCTTCTCGGCAGCCGCGATCGCGCGCGTGTACATCTCGCGCGCGGTCTGCAGGTTCTCGGGCGTCGCCAGGTGGTACTGCAGGATGACTGCGGCGTCGTTCAGCAGTTGCGGCGAGTCCGGCGCCTTCTCCAACGCGCGTCGGTAGGCCTCGTAGCTGGCCTCGAACTGGCCGGTCTCGCGACACAGGAACGCGTAGTTGTTCCAGTGCCGATCCGTGTCGAGCACCAGCGCGAGGACCTGATTCAGGTCGCGGCTCTCGTCCTGCCGTCCCTCGCGGTAGCACTTCGCGCCGGCGAACTCGAGGATCGCGATCGACTGCTGCGCATCGGGGAGCGAGCGGATCAGGTCGGCGAACGCCCGCGGCGCCGCCTTCGCGAACGCCGCTGCCGAACGGATCGCGTCGTCGTGCTGACCGTCCCAGTACGCGGCGCGCATCGCGTAGTAGTGCGCGTTCAGGAACGTCGAGTTCTTCGTCACGGCGGCGACGAACGCCGGGCGCGCCTTCTTCCACTGCGACTGGTCGTACCAAGCGAGACCGAGATAGAAGTCGAGCAGCGCGCGCTTCTCCGGCCGCGTGTTCGGCTTGGCGGTGTAGGCGCCCGCGGCCTCCTCGTAGAGCTGCACGCGGCGCGCGGGTTTGACGTTCGTGCGGATCCAGTCGTGGGGCACCGACACGTCGGGATCGACGCCGAGCGCGGCGGCGTAACGACTGGCGGCCTTCTCGAGGTCGCCTTCCCAAGCGAACAGGTCGCCGAGCTTGCCCTGCGCGAGCGCGCGCTCGGGGTCGACGCGCGTCGCCTGCAGCAACGCCTGTTCGCAGCGGTCGCGCGCGGCCTTCGCGATCCCCTGCAGCTCCGCGAGTTCCTGGCCGGAGGGCTTCTCGTCGACGATCCGCTGGCGCGTCTGGACGAACCGATTGAACGAGACGGTCCCGACCAGGATGTGACCGCCAGGGTGGTTCGGATGGCGCTTGACGACTTCTTCGGCGCGGGCGAGCGCGAGTTCGTTGTCGCCTAAGTCGAGATGGCACTGCCCGAGGATCAACAGCGCCTCGAGGTGGCCGGGCTGCTTCTGCAGGATCGCATCGGCGGCGCGAATCGCGTCTTCGAGCGTCAACAGCACGGCGGCGTCGCGCACGCCCGAGTCGAGCATCGATCGCGCTTTCAGGCTGTAGGTGCGCGCGATCATCGCGTGCAGTTCGAGGACGTCGGGGAACCGCTTGCGAACGCCTTCGAGCAGGTCGAGCGCGTCGTTGTAGCGACCGCTGCGACCGAGGCAGTTCCCGGCCGCGAGGTACAGATCGGGGTCGTTGGGCGCCTCGCGCGTCAACTCGATGTAGAGGTCGGCGGCCGCCGAGTACTCGCCGCGCCGTTCGGCCGCCGCTGCGCGTTCGCGCAGCGTCGGATCCTGCGCCGGGAGCGCCGTCGCCAGCGCGAGCAGTGCCAGCGACAGCGTGAGGTCGGTTCGGCGGATCACTTGCCGCCCTCGTTGTTCTCGCCGTCCTTCGGCGGCGTGCTCTCCTTCGCCTTCGCCCGCGCAGCTTCGATCCGTTCGATCTGCTGCAGGAAGCGACGTGCGATCGGACGCGGCGCGTTCGGGAAGAAGCCGCGGCACTTCTCGGCGTTCTTGCGCGCCTGCGCGAGGTCCTCGTCCGTCAGCTCGGCCTCCGGCACGCGCGA
>JAEYTU010000411.1 GCA_023433825.1 Planctomycetota bacterium | reverse complement strand
CGCTGAAGGACGAGTTCGCCGAGGTCAGCGGGTCGTCGCTCGAGGTGCAGGTCACGAACGACGCGATCCACGTGTCCAGCAAGCTGTCGGCGTTCTTCGAGCCGGACAGCGTTCGGCTGAAGGCCGGCGTGCAGAACCTGCTGAACGAACTCGTGCAGAAGTCGGCGCCGTATGCGGGGACCGTGAGGATGCGCATCGAGGCGCCCGACGAGCGGATCGGCACGACGGCGAACCGAACCGCGAAGCGCACCGAGCGGCTGTGCCTCGATCGCCTTCAGTTCCTGATCGACCTGATGCGCACGCAGCCCGCGCCGGTCGACATGATGCGCGTCGAGGTCGCCTTCCGCTTCGCCGCGCTCCCGGGCCCCGGGACCTGGGAGGACCGCGGCTTCCTGAGGGTCATGTTCACGAACAGCCCGTGAACGAAACTGAAACGATGGTGCCAGGCACTTTCGTTTCGTGCGCCAGGCAAAGCCTGGAGGGATCCAAATGAGTTCGAACGATTCAGAAAGACCCTTTGGAGTTCGGCGGGTACCCACTCCCGTCCGGTCAAGGCTGGCCAGCCAGCCGGAAGCGAGTCTTGCGTGGCGCAGGGGCGACCCTGGCTGCGAAGCGTAGACAGCGGGTGTGCAGGCCGTGTGATTGAGCCCCGAGATAGTGTCCACGCGAGAGCCGACGCCGTGAAACGAGCGGAAGGCAACATCGCCAGCATCGCCATGGCCTGGTGCTGGTGGTCTCGCCGGGGTCTGAGAGCAGGGCATGTACACGAGAGGACTCCCCAGGAACCTGGGAGGTGCTCGACGTTTCCTCGGCAGACAGCCGTTGTTGCGGGACGGCAATCCAACACCCGGCGGGAGAGGCGCGCTCTCCGACCCCGCGAAGCAAATGGGCGCATCCGAGGTATCCCCGAGCGAAGGAAACGAAGTGACGGGAGACGGGCGTCGAGACGTCGGAGCGGGTCGTGGTACCGATGAGTGCGGGGAACCGTGTCGCAGGGACTCGCAGGAGGGACGGGCCCGCCGTGGAGCGGAACTGTTGTGAGGAACGATGAACGAGACCAAGGGCTCGCCATACATCTCCCCGGGATTGCAACGGGTAGCGAAACAGGCGAAGGACCACCCGGAGTGGCAGTTCACCACTCTGGCTCATCACATCAACGTCGACCTCCTTCGAGAGGCGTTTCGCCGAACGAGGAAGGACGGCGCGGTCGGCGTGGACGGCACGAATGCCGCGGACTACGCAGCGAACCTGGAGAGCAATCTCCGGTCGCTGCTCGAACGCGCGAAATCGGGTCGGTACCACGCGCCTCCGGTGCGGCGGACGTACATCCCGAAAGCGGATGGGCGTCAGCGGCCGCTGGGGATACCGACGTTCGAAGACAAGGTGTTGCAGCGCGCCGTCGTGATGGTGCTCGAGGCGGTGTACGAGCAGGACTTCTTGAACTGCTCGTACGGCTTCCGTCCTGGGCGCTCAGCGCACGACGCGATCAATGCCCTGCGAGAGAGCGTGATGGGGATGGGCGGCGGCTACGTGATCGAAGCGGACATCCGTGACTGCTTCGGCGCGCTGCCGCACGACAAGCTGCGGGAGGTCCTGAGTCAGCGAATGCGTGACGGCGTGCTGACACGCCTGATCGGGAAGTGGTTGAACGCCGGTGTGCTGGAAGACGGGAGCCTCTCGCACTCGTCGACTGGAACGCCGCAGGGCGGCGTCATCTCGCCGCTCCTGGCGAACGTGTTTCTGCACGAAGTGCTGGACACGTGGTTCGAACGCGAAGTCAAGCCAAGGTTGCGCGGGCGAGTTCATCTCGTCCGCTACGCCGACGACTTCGTGATCGTGTGCGAGAACCGTGACGACGCGCAGCGGGTGTACGACGTACTTCCGAAGCGCTTTGCGCGATACGGGCTGACACTTCACCCCGAGAAAACGAAGCTGCTGGAGTTCTGTCGCCCCGGTGAACAGAACGACACCGAGAGTTTCGACTTCCTCGGTTTCACGCACCTGTGGTCGCGCTCGATGCGCGGGTATTGGGTCGTGAAGCACTTCACCGCAGCGTCGCGCTTACGGCGCGCGTTGCAGTCGGCGACGGAGTGGTGTCGTGCGAATCGTCACTCCCCGATCCGGAAGCAGCATGCATCGCTCTGTCGGAAAGTGCTGGGTCACTGCGCGTACTACGGGCTCACCGGGAACGCACGACGCCTAGCGGTCTACCGACGGTGCGTGGAGAGGATCTGGCGTCGATGGCTGATGCGCCGCTCGAACGCGGCGCGGCGGCCGTGGACGTGGTGGGAGGCGTTTCGCCGTCGGTGGCCGCTACCGGCGGCGCGCGTCGTCCACTCGATCTACCGTCGCACGCAGTGAGTCCGCTTCGACGAGGAGCCGGATGCGGGAGTCCCGCACGTCCGGATCTGTGGGAAGCCCGGGCCGGCAACGGCCTGGGCTGACCCGTCACTTCGTCACGCAAAGTGAAACGAAAGTGCCTGGCACGTTTGTTTCACTTCGCTGCGCAAAGTCTCACCGCAGCAGCGCGCGCGCGAGGATCGACTTCTGGATCGCCGTCGTCCCCTCGTAGATCCTCAGCGCGATGCTGTCGCGCAACAGGCGTTCGGGCGGATAGGCGCTCGTGTAGCCGCGGCCGCCGTGCAGCAACAGCGACTGCTCCGCGGCGCGCGAGGCCGCCTCGGTCGCGACGAGCTTGGCCAATGCGACGTCGGCGGGGGTCTCGCGGTTCGCGTCGCGTCGGCGCGCGCAGCGGTGCACGAGCGCGCGGGACGCGATCAGCTCGGCGGCCATGTCGGCGATCCGCTCCTGCACCATCTGGAACGCCGCCAACGGCTTCCCGAACTGTCGCCGCGACATGACGTGCTCGCGCGCGCAGACGAGCGCCGCGCGATGAATGCCAACCGCGCCCGCCGCGACCGAGAGCCGCCCGGCGGCGAGCCCGCCCATCGCGACGGCAAACCCTTCGCCCTCGGCACCGAGCCGCGCATCGGCGTCGACGCGGAAACCGTCGAAGTGCATCTGCGCGTGGTCGGACCCGCGGTGGCCCAGTTCGCGTCCCGGCATCGGCTCGCGCCGTAGCCCGCCGCGATCGGTCGTCGCGACGAACGCCGTGATCGCGTCCTTCCCCTTCGCCGGGTCGAGCGTCGCGAACACGATCGCCACGTCGGCGACGCCACCATTCGTCGTCCACACCTTGTGGCCGGTGATCGAGTAACCGTCGGCCGTCCGCGTCGCGCGACACTGCAGCGACGCGACGTCGGATCCGGCTTCGAGTTCGGTCAGGCAGAAGCAGCCGATCGTCTGGCCGGCGATCAGATCGGGCAGGAACCGCGCGCGCTGCGCGTCGGTCCCAAACCGTTCGAGGCACTTCGCGACGAGACCGGTCTGCACGGCGAGGAAGCCGCGCGCATTGCCGCACACGGCGCCGATCTCCTCGTGCGCGATCGCAAGCTGCATCGCCGACCAGCCGTCGCCGCCGACGTCCGCGCCGAGCGGCCCGCGAAGCAGCCCCGCCGCCGCGAGGTCGGCGACCATCTCGCGGCGGAACGTCGACGTCTCGTCGATCGCGCGCGCATGCGGCGCGAGCGACTCGATCGCGAACGCGCGGATCCGCGCGGCGAACGCGCATTCGTCCGGCGTCAGTTCGGCGTCGGGGAGGATCAGATCGTCGGCGCTCGCATCGGGTCGCGTCATCTGCCTTCGAAGCGCGGCGCGCGCTTCTCCTTCCAGGCTGCGTAGAACTCGCGGTGGTCGGCGGCGCGCAACAGCAGCGCCTGCGCCTGCGCTTCCTGCTCGATCGCCGAATGAAGGTCCATCTCGACCTCGTTGACGAGCAGTTGCTTCGTCATCGCGTGGGCCAGCGACGGGCCGGTTGCGAGGCGCCGAGCCAGCGCCATCGCCTCGTCGACCAGCCGTTCGTGCGGAACGACGCGGTTCGCGAGCCCGATCCGCAGGCACTCCGCAGCGTCGATCCGATCGCCGAGCAGCAGCAGCTCGGCGGCGCGTCCCATCCCGACGACCTGCGGCAGCAGCTTCGCGATCCCCATGTCGGCGCCGGTCAGCCCGACGCGCGCGAACAGGAACGCGAACGTTGCGCGCTCCGACAGGATCCGAAGGTCGCACCCGAGCGCGATCGCCGTGCCGGCCCCGGCGGCCGTGCCGTTGACGGCAGCGATGACCGGCTTCGACAACCGCTTCAGGTTGCGCACGACGGCGCCGGTCATCCGTGTGAACCGCAACGTCTCGGCGGCGTCGCGCGCCAGCAGCTCGCCGATGATCTCCTCGACGTGTCCGCCGCTGCAGAAACCCTTCCCGGCACCGGTCACGACGACGCACTTCACGGCGGCGTCGGTCTCCAGCTCGGCGAACAGCCGCTCGAGCTGCCCGTAGATCGCGAACGTCAGCGAGTTCAGCGAGTCGGGACGGTCGAAGGTCAGCACCGCGACGCCGTCGTCGTGGCGTTCGAAGCGAAAGTCGTAGGTCTCGGACGTCGGCATGATGGGGTCCGGCGCAGGCGGTGGCGCGTCGTTCAGACGAAGTCCGGATGCTCGCGGTCCAAGTCGAGAACGCAACCGTCGGGTCGGTCGCCGACGACGCGCGCGACGGCGGCAGCGACCTCGTCCGCCGTGTGCATTCGGCCGATTCGATTCATCGCGGCCATCCGAGCGAGGGCCTCCGCGGCGGTCGTCTTCCCGCGCGCGGCGATGGCTGCCGCCGCGTGGCGCGTGATGTCGGTGTCGACGAAGCCGGGGCAGACCGCGTAGACGGCGACGCCCCGCGGCTTCAGCTCCGCATGGAGCGCGCGCGCGAGCCCGACCATCGCGTGCTTGGCGGCCGTGTAGGCGGTCGTGAACGGGAACCCGCGAAGCCCGGCGGACGACGCGACGTGGACGACGACGCCGCCGTTCGCCGTCAGGTCGTCGAGCAACGCCTGGGTCAGGCGGAACGGCACGCGAACATGCAGGTCGAGCACCTCGTCGAGAACGGCGACGGACGTGCGTTCGAACTTCTCGGTCGGCGCCGTTCCGGCGTTGTGGACCAGGACCCCGAGCGGGCCGTGCGCCCGAGCGGCGGCCGTCAGGGTCGCGACGGCGGCGTCGGAACGCAGATCGACGGTGACGACGTGCGCGCTCGACAGTGTGGAAACGGTCGCAGCGAGGGATTGGGAATCTCTCCCGACGCAGACGACCGGGCGCCCGGCCGCGCCGAGCGCGTGCGCGATGGCTCTGCCGATCCCGCGACTCGCACCGGTGACCAACGCGGTCGCCGCATGGATCGGAACGGTGGGTTGCATCGCGGCGATGCTAGATGGTCACGTCGAGTCGGTCGCGTCTGTGAACGTGGATCGTTCTCCACATGTTGGGCATGCGTGGAAAGTCGCTGAATCGAAGTGGCAATCGAGAGTTGGCGCTTCACGACGACTTCATCCACGGCGTTGTTCACCGTGATTCCACAATGCGGAGTTCGATCGACGCGACCCGGACGTTGTGGACAGTCGGTGGAGAACGCGGCCGAACGCGCCCCTCGCGATTCCTCGCGCGCCGCGTCGATCGTGTCGACGACGCGTTCGCGCATCGCGACGTCGTCACCATCTGCGTCGCCGCCTCCAGTTGCGCCCTTGTCAACGCCGATACCGGTCGCGGGAAGGGGACGGATGAGTCGAGTGAGCGACAACCCCGAAGGGTGGGCCGGCGAGGGATAGGCGCCGGCCCACCGTTCTTTACGGACCGTTCCGACGACCGCAACGCGTAGGGTCGCATCGGCAGGCCGGACAGCGTTCGGCACTCCAGGTTCGCGTGGGCGGCGGTCGATCAGCCTCGCGGGCACTGGCAAAGGACTCCGACGATGGCACCGAACGTTTCGCACGACCCGGCACGAGCAATCGGCCGGGAGTGCCGCGATTCCTCGCGTCACACGACAGATC
>JAEYTU010000341.1 GCA_023433825.1 Planctomycetota bacterium | reverse complement strand
GGTCTGAAGGTGCACGAACCGCGCGGCGTGATGGTCGTCGACATCGGCGGCGGCACGTCGGAGGTCGCCGTGATCTCGCTCGCGAACGTCGTCGAAGCCGAGTGCTTGCGCGTCGCCGGTGACGACTTCTCCGAGGCGATCACCCACTTCATCCGCAACAAGTACAACCTGCTCGTCGGCGAGATCACGGCCGAGCGATTGAAGGTGCACGCCGGCAACTGCATGCCGATGGAGGAGGAGATCGAGGTCGAGATTCGCGGCCGCGATTCGCTGACCGGATTGCCACGGCGCGAGATCGTGACGTCGATCGACGTTCGCGATGCACTTGCCGAGCCGGTGCGCAAGGTCATCGGTGCGATCAAGTCGGTGCTCGAACGCACGCCGCCCGAACTCGCGTCCGACATCGTCGACACCGGGATCACGCTGTGCGGCGGCGGCAGTCTGCTGCGCGGCTTGCCCGAGATGATCGAGCAGGAGACCGAGTTGCCGACGCGCGTCGCGAAGGCACCGCTCGAAGCCGTCGCGCGCGGGACCGGGATCTTCCTCGAGAACCTCGAGATGTATTCGTAGTTCCTCGAGGGCGGCGAAGACCTCGCCTGACGCCATGGCCGCAGCGGGCAGCGGGCCGTGGCGCCACGGTCGACGGCTCTTCCCGGTCGGCCTCTACGCGACGCTGTTCGCCGGCGTCTGCATGCTGATCGCGCCGCCGGCCGTGCGCGACGTCGAAGCGCGCCTGCGCGGCTGGCAGTGCTTGCCACTGCGGGTCTACGGCAACCTCGCGACCGACGTCGCCGCCGCCGAGCTGCACACGCCGTCCGACGCGTCCGCCGCGCTGCTGCACGCGCAGGCGCGCGCGGCGCTGCGGATGCCGGACGAACTGCCGCCGCCGGCGCGCAACTCGGTCGTCTGCCGCGTGACCGGGTTCGACGGCGGTGGAACGTCGCCGACCGTGCTGCGCCTCGATCGCCCGCGCGGTGCGCTGCGCGGTGCGATGTCGTTCGTCACGCACGGCGACGCGCTGATCGGCTTCCTCCGCGACGGCGACGACGACGACGTCGCGCGCGTCGACCTTCTCGAACGTCGCGACCGCGCGCGTGCGCCGCGGCGCGTCGTCGCGGCGGTCGACGTCGGCGGGCGAAGGCTGCGCTTCCTCGTCGAGCCGGCGCTCGCGATCGAGCCGGCGCCGCTGCGATGCGTGTTGCCCGAGGATCCGTATCTCGCAGCGTCGCTGCGAACGACCGGTCTCGCCGTCGTGACCGACGCCGTGAACGGTGGCGATCCGCTGGCGCCACCGGCCGGATTGTCGATCGGCACGCTGGAGTGCTTCGGCTATCCGGACCGCGACATCGTCGTCGGGCTCTACGTTCGTCCGTCGCGCGATCCGCGCGCGCTCGCGACCGTCGTCGTGCACGGCGACGAACTGACGTCGAGCACCGAACTCGACGATCCGCTCGCGGCCGGCGAACGTCGCGCGATCGCCGGGCTGCGATTGCCGGTGCGTCGCGGGGAACGTTGGTACGCGGCCGTCGCCGGTGACGGCGTCGTCGGCGAACGTTCTGCCGTCGTGCGTGGCGACACGATCGTCGGACTCGTGACGAGCGCCGGCCCGGGGCATGCGCTCGTGACGCCGGTCACGCAGGCCGGCTGGTTGCGGACGTTCCTGTTGCTGCCCGACGGCGGCGCGCCGTCGCGCGCACTGCGTGCACGCTTCGTCGTCGACGACGGCGGCGTCGCGCGAATCGCCACCGACGTCGGATCGCAACCGCTCGTCGACGGGACGTTGTTCACCGGTGTCTCGACGCCCGACTGCCCACCGGGTCTGCGGATCGGCCGCGTGCACGTCGACGACAACGGCGGGACGACCGGCCGGCTCGTCGTGCCGCCGCTCGTCGATCTGCACGGATGCGCGATCTTCGTCGCCGACCGGAGCGACCGATGACGGCCGACGACTTCCGCAAGCCGACGTTCGCGATCGTGCCGTGGGCGGCGTGGTTCTTCGTCGCGCTGCATCTGTTCCTGCTCGACGGGCTCGTCCTGCGCCTTGGTCTTCCGCTGCCCGACCTCGCCGTCGTGTTCTGTCTGTTCGCCGCCGTCGCCGCGCGGAGCAGCGCGCTGCCGGGCCTGCTGATCTGCGCCGCACTCGGGCGTTCCGTGTTCGTCGACGGCGGGCTCGGCGCGCAGATCCTCGTGCTCGGGATCCCGATCGCGATCCTGCTGCCGCTGCGACTCGTCTTCTTCCGGCGGAACTTCCTCTGGCAGGCGATCGTCGCCGGATTCCTCGCGTGGTCGTTGCCGCGGCTCGAAGTCTTCGTCGGTCGCTTCGCCGACGCGTCGACGGTCGTCACGCCGGTCACGAGCCTGCCGTTCGTCGCGATGGTCGCCGGGCCACCGCTCGCGTGGTTGCTCGGACGGCTGCCGCCGACGTCGACGTTCGTGGAGCGCGTCGAGTGAACGCCTCGCAGCGACGGATCGCGCGGCTCGGACTGCTGCTGGTCTTCGCGGCTGCCGGCGTCGCGATCCACCTGTTCCAGGTCATGGTCGAGGAGAACGAACGCTGGGTCGGCCTCAGCCACCGCAATCGATGGGCGTTCCGCGACGTGCCGACGCGCCGCGGTTCGATCCTCGACCGCGACGGTCGAGTGCTCGTGCAGGACGTGCCGGCGTTCCGACTCGAAGCCCAGTTTCGCGCGCTGCGCCGGACGCATCCGATCGTCGCCGCCGTGCACGCGGTCGCACTGCTCGACGGTGCGACGCCGCACTTCGAACGCCGCGCCGAGGCGCAGGCGTTGGATCGGCTGCTCGGCGCCGACGTCGCGACGATGGCCGTCGGCGATCCCGCGCGCGACCTTCGCTACTACCTGCGTGCCGTCGTCGCCGCGCTGGCGCCGCTCGAAGTTCGGCGCGCACTCCCGTTGCGCCTGCGCGATCTCGACGCATCGTCGCGCGGCGTCGTCGCCGACCTGTTCGACCCGAGCACGGTCGCCGCGCTGCGCACCGAGTACGCGGCGCGGCATGCCGAGTACGCGCGAATCGGCGCGTGGATCGACGGTCCGGACGGCAGCGGACTGACCGGCGTGTTGCAGCAACTCGTCGACGCGCAGGTCGCCGTCGACGCACAGACGAACGACGACGACGAACGCGAGCTCGCGCGCGCGGCGATCGAGACGCGTTGGCGAACGCTGTGCGCCGAGATCCCATTCGCCGATGCGGCCTGGTTGACGGCGAACCGCGAGCGCCACCCGGGGCTGTTCGTCCGTCACGAAGTCGTCCGTGCGCAGGACGCCGAGTCGCTGGCCGCGGCGCCGTCGCTGGCGTCGGTGCTCGGCGTCGCGACTCCGATCTGGCAGACCGACTTCCGCGACGATCCGGACACCGGCGCACCGCGGATCCCGTTCGTCGAAGCCGCCGTCGCGCCGGCCGTCGAGCGGATCTTCGAAGCGGACGAACTCGGCGAGGACGTCCCGGAGATCGCGCGCACCGTCGTCGAGCGTGAACTTCGTCAGCGCATGCTGGCCTCGCATCGCCGCGGCCGCGGCGGCGTCGAGGCGGCCGCCGACGCCGAACTGTCGGGAATGCCGGGCCTGCGCTGGGTCGAACGCGACCGACGGACGCAGGAGCTGTTCCTGTGGCAGCACCTGCAGGTCGCTCCGGGGCGCGACGTCACGCTGACGATCGACTTCCGGATGCAGCGACTCTGCGAACGCGTCGTCGAGTTCCACGCGGCATCG
>JAEYTU010000288.1 GCA_023433825.1 Planctomycetota bacterium | reverse complement strand
GTGCGGAGGCGGAGCGCGGATCCGGGACGGCGAGTGCGGTGCGCGGGCGACATCGGCCGGGAGTTCTACGGCCGCCGCCGCCGCCGCGCGTCAGTGACTGAAGCGCGTGATCAGGCCGTACGACACGACGTCCAGCGTCCCGGTCGTCGCCGTGACGCTCGGCGCCTGTAGACGACGGATCGGGTGACCGACCGGCGGCAGGTCCGGCAGCGTTCCGGACCAACCGTGCGACACGACCAGCGGAAGGCCGGGGCGTGCCGGATCCAGCGCGGCCGCTTGCAGGTGCAGCCGCAGACCGATCGCGCCCGGATCGAACCCGAACGTCATGACCGGCGGCGTCAAGTTGCCACGCCCGGCGATCGTCACGTGGATGTCGATCAGCGGGACGACGCGAATCGGCGCGCAGAGTCCTGGCAGCGTGACGTTCGGATCCTGGACGCCGATCAACAGCACGCCGGGCTGGCTCGGCGGCCAGTAGAGGCCCCCCGCATCGATGCCGAACCGGTTCGTCGCCCGCTGCGCTTGCAGTGACACGTTCAGTTCGACCGGCGTGTTCATGCCGGTCGCCGTGCATCCGGTCCCGACGGGTCCGCCGGGCCCTTCGGCCGTGGCTTCCGCCATGTACGCGTCGGTCCAGTAGAAGCCGGCATGCGTCGTCTGGTGGATGCGCAGATCCCAGACGAGGTCGCCGCCGCCCGGGAACGGCGTCGGTTGATCGAACGGGAACACGGCCGTCCACGGCGCGGGCGACGACACCGGTGCCTGCGACCAGTCCGGGAGTTGGACCGAACGCCGCTGCATCGCCACGACCGGGGGCGACGTGAAGTTCGCGGCGAACGTCGTCGTCATCGCCGCCTCGTTTCCGACGCCGATCCAGAGTTCGGCGTCGAGCGTGCGCGCCGGCATGCTGCGGACCGGCCACTGCGCTTGGCGCAACGCGAGCGCCGTCAGCGTCAGCGGCGTTCGGACGTCGCCGTGCACTTGCTGGTGCCGGGCCGACGCCTCGAAGAACGGATAGGTGTTCGACACGTTGCCGGCCTGCGTCGCGAAGCCCGGCGGGGAAACCGTGTGAGTCTGAGCGACGGCGTGCGGGGCGAAGGCCAATGCCGCGAGGGACAGCGCCGGCGCCAGTCGCGACACGGCCGCCGAAGGAGAGAGTGAAGCCATGGTGTTCATCGGTTCCTCGTGATGTGCAGCGACGCGAGTGCGCGACGTGCGGCCGCGCAGGGTACCTCGACTCGTGATCTGTCGCTCACGCTCACGTCAGGGTTCGTCGCGATTCTGCGGTTGCGAACGATTCGCATCCGTGGTCATGTCTCAACCCGTGTCCGACCTGCTCGAATCGCTCACCGATCTCGAACGCCGCTGCAAGCAACTCGGCGTGCCGGTCACGGTGCAGCGCCGGGCCGTGTTCGCGGCGCTGGCTGCGCGCGACGACCATCCGACCGCCGACGAGATCTTCGCCGACCTCGCCACGCGTATCCCCGGGATCAGCAAGGCGACGGCGTATCGGGCACTCGACACGTTGGTGACCCTCGGGCTCGTCGTGCGCGTCAGTCATCCCGGCGCGGTCGCGCGCTACGACGCGAAGACCTATCGACATCACCACGTGATCTGCGAGGTCTGCGGCGCGATGGCCGACGTCGAGTCGAAGGCGCTCGACGCGCTCCGCCTGCCGGATCTGACGCGCAGCGGATTCGTCGCGCGCGACTTCTCCGTCCACGTCCGCGGCGTCTGCGGCGCATGTGTGCGCGCCACGTCGAAGCGTCGCACCGCGACGACGCGATCGAAACCACCGGCGAACGCGACGCGTCGCGTGACGCCGAACCACGGAACCGACAGGTCCAGGAGGAAACGATGATCGGAGTCAAAGTGCCGAGCGCAGCCTTCGCATGGCTCGCATCGGCGGTCCTGCAGATCGCGTGTGCAGCCCAGGAACGGGCGCCGCACGGCGCGGCCGCGTTCGACCGACAGCAGCACGAGCTCGCGGCGCTCTCGACCGTGAAACCCGGGACGATTCCGCCCGGAGTCGACGTCGAGTTCTGGCGACTGTTCGCGAAGACCGTCGACACGCCAGCGCAAGTCGCGCTCGGGCAGCGGCTGTTCTTCGACCCGCGGCTGTCGTCCGACGGAACTGTCTCGTGCGCGACGTGCCACGACGTGACGCGGGCGTTCTCCGACCAACGGCCGGTCTCCGAGGGCATCGGCGGCAAACTCGGACGACGCAATGCGCCGACCGTCATGAATGCTGCGTTGATCGAGCCGCTGTTCTGGGACGGACGCTCGCCGACGCTCAGTCATCAGGCCGGGCAGCCGATCATGAATCCGATCGAGATGGGGATGCCCGACAAGCCATCGGTCGTCGCCACCGTCGCGAAGCTCGACGACTACGAGCAAGCCTTCCAGACCGCGTACGGTCGACCCGTCGACTACGACGCGATCGAGCAGGCCCTCGCGGCGTTCCAGCGAACGTTGATCTTCCTCGACGCGCCGTTCGATCGATTCAAGGCGGGCGACCAGACGGCGATCAGCGAATCGGCGAAGCGCGGGCTCGTGCTGTTCGAGGGCAAGGCGAGTTGCGTCGCGTGTCATCCGCTGAACGCGACGAATCCGCTCGGCACCGACTACCGGTTCCACAACATCGGCGTGTCGGCGCGCAATCAGAACTTCGAGCAACTGGCCGTCGATGCGCTGAACGCGCTCGACGCGGACTCGTCGGAGGTCGAACTCGACCGCCTCGCGCTCGCGACCGACCTCGGCGAACTCGGACGATTCATGGTCACGCGCAATCGTGCAGACATCGGCGCGTTCCGGACTCCGCAGTTGCGCAACATCGGGATCACGCAGCCGTACATGCACGACGGATCGATGCAGACGCTGTGGGACACCGTCGATCACTACAACAAAGGCGGCGAGGTCAACGCGTTCCTCGACGGTGGAATCGAGGCACTCGCACTGACGGAGCCCGAGATCGACGACCTCGTCGCGTTCATGTTCACGCTGACCGATCGGCGATTCGCGGCGCAGAACGAGGATCAGTTCCGCAAACAGCAGGCGCTGTCGCGGACGCAGCGTCCGTTCCGTGACGACGAACGCGCGATGCGCCGCAAGTTGGCATTCGAGGATCGAGTCGGGAACGTCGGAGAGAAGCGATGAAGAGCATCGAGACCAAGCACATGGAGGAGCGCGAGGAAGTCCTTCGCGCATTGCACAACCTCGACCGGCGCAGCTTCCTGCGGCTCTCGGCGGCTGCCGGTGCCGCGGCGATGACGCACGGCGTCGTCCATCCGCACTCGTTCCAGCCGGTGCGAATCGATCCGGGCAACGGCGCGGCCGCATTCAGGATCGCCTACATCAGTGACTCGCATCTGTACGAGCGAAAGCTCAACGACCGCTTCGTGCAGTCGTTGTTGCGCGCCGTCGACGACGTCAATCGGATGAACCCGCAGCCGGACTTCGTGATCTTCGGCGGCGATCTCGCGCAGCTCGGTTCGGCGCCGGAACTCGAACTCGGTGCGCAGATCCTGAAGAGCGTCAAGGCGCCGGTTCGCATGATGGTCGGCGAGCACGACTGGTATCTCGACATGGGCGAGAAGTGGCGGACGCTGTTCGGAGCGGACCGCTACTCGTTCGACCACAAGGGCGTCCATTTCGTCGTCCTGAACAGCGTCATCGAGGAAGACTTCTGGACGGCGCGCAATCTGACTCCGGAAGAACGGATGAACACGGTCGCCGGACTCGACAACGGGCTGCAGAACCCGTTCACGGTCGGCGAGGAACAGCGCGACTGGCTGGCGAAGGACCTCGCGAAGGTCACCCCCGACACGCCGCTCGTCGTGTTCTCGCATTCGCCGCTCTACCACTACTACAAGCGGTGGAACTTCTGGACCGACGACGCCGACCAAGTGCAGGCGTTGCTGCGCAAGTTCGCGAAGTGCACGGTCGTTCACGGGCACACGCATCAACTGCTGACGAATCGGATCGGCGACATCTGGTTCCACGGGCTGCTGTCGACGGCGTGGCCGTGGCCGTATGCGCCCGAGGGACTGCCGGAGCTGACCGTGCAAATGAATCGGCCCGATCCGTTCAATCCGGTCGACGGCTGCGGCATCGGTGAAGTGCACGTCGACGTCGAGGGGCTGACCGACAAGCTCTATCGCCTGTGGAACCGCAATCCCGTGACCGTCAGTCGCGAGTACATGCGGTCGTTCGGCAAGTCTGCGCGGCCCGGTCGCGCCAATTCCGCGAGCTACTGAGGAGGCCACCATGTCGATCCAATCGAAGACCACTTGGCTCGTCGCCGTGACCGTGTTCGGCGTCGCCGCAGCCGTGATCGTTCCCGCGCTCCGCGCGGACTCCGTCGACGTTCGTCTCTGCGACGGCGAAACGACGGTCGCGCTCGCCGCCGCGCCGACGACGGCAGCCGAAGGGCTCGCCGTCGCCAATGCGCTGATGGCTGAATGGAAGCAGAAGCACCCCGGCGCCGATTGGCAGATGGGAACGCTGCAGGATCCCGGCGAACGCGAGGCATTGCTGCGGAGGCGCTATCAACCGAAGCAGCCGTTCGACAATCGCGGATTGCTCGGCGACGGTCAGAAGGCCGGGCACCCGTATCGCGACTTCGCCGAGCGCGACATCGTCCTGTGGGAGCGCGAGACGATGCGCGCCGTGCTGGAAGGCGCCGAAGTGTTCCACGACGCGAAGCGTCTCGGCAGCACGATCGCCGTCTCGTGTGACATGTGTCATCCGGACGCGAGCAACACGCATCCGGAGACCTATCCGAAGTACCAGACGCAGCTCGGTCGGACCGTCATGCTGCGCGAGATGATCAACTGGTGCATCGAGCGTCCGCTGCGCGGCACGCCGCTCGCCCACGACGACCCGCGGATGCTCGCAATGGAGGCGTACATCTACGCGCAGCGTCAGGGGACGACGTTGCAGTTCGGCAAGCACTGAGCTGCGTCGCAGCTGGTCCTTCGCTGCGCGGATTCGCCGCGCGCGTCGGCGTCGCTCCGTGAATGCCGATTCGGCTCGCCGCACGCGGCGAGCAACTCCGCGGCTTCGTTGGCGCGTTGTTCCTCAGGGTCGCGAGAGCCGCGATTCCTCACGTGGGGCAATAGTTCTCCAAGTGCATTCGTCAGGGATCAGCCGCTGGAAGTCAGCGCACTCACGGGGTGGACGATGGCATTGCGCGGCTCGCGCGCCTGCGCGACGACACACTGACGCCGTCGCCAACCGGTCGACGTCAGCCAAGTCGTGGATCGGCTCAGCGCGGCCACCGAATTGTCTGGGTCTCACCGGCGCGAGATTGGGCGTTCCAAAGCACGGCGTCGCCGAATGACGCGTCCAGCACGGTCCAATCCGACTTGCCTTCCTTGATCGTTGTACGCACGCCGTCACGCGATGCGTCCACGCCCCAGCTCCATTGCTCCTCACCCGGGCCTCGCAAAAGAAGACTGGCCGTGTCCGGCCCCGCGATCCATCGGGCGAGACCGCCCTCCTCCTCTTTGAGTTCGACGGCAGACGACTTGTCTGCTCGCATCACGATCGAACCGCCGTGACCCGATCGCATCTCCAGGACCGCACCGCCGTTGCGCCGGGATCCAAAACCTATCGCCGCTCGCGCGGCGTCGCGATTGCTATCGTCTCGATCGTACAGCGACATACCGGCCGATCCGTTGCCCGATGCGCCAACAGTCGCCAATGGTCGCATCTTGCTATCCGCGAGATTCAGCAGTGCTCCATCATCTGAGTCGACGAACAGGCCTGCAGCGCCTCTGGGTCCCGTAACAGTGATGTGCGATGTTCCACTGGTTCCGTCTACAGACATCTGTGCGCGTACTGTGGACCCGGACACCAATTCCACCAGCCCTGACTTGGCTTGGGCGCGCATCCTCACTGTGCTCTCTCCTGGGGCACCGAGCATCAGCTCGACGGTCTCCCGGTTTGCTTTAATGCCAAACAAGGGCAAGCCATCATCTCGGGCAATCAAGAGTGATCCATCCAAGCCTATCGTCATCAGGGGATGGGAGGACGTGTTACCGGACGAATCGATGCTCGCGATGCAGAGATACCTTCCGTCCCGCGACATCTTGAGGACCATTCCGGATCTGCCGTCGCCGTCGCTGAGGATCAGCTGCTTGGTGACAACCTCATCTTGACTCGGTGCGTAAACGAGGCTCCAACACGATCCACCGCCTAACACGCCAAGCGTCAACATGACGATGGACTGACTCTTCATATTGCGCTTCATCATTTGCCTCCGCTGTGCGGTAGTTTGGATATGGGCTCTACGCCTTCTGTGCCGTCGGTGAGCGTCCCCAACAGCATCCCTACAGCCGCCGAGATGCCCGCCCATTGCACACCCGCGTTCTTGGACGCTGTGCCTCCAGCCTCGTGCGCATTCGCCACCAACTGGGCTATTCGACCCTCACGGTGGGCGGCGGCCATGCGCGTGCTCGACGTCCCGGCAAGCGCTTGCAATACGTTGGACCGGCATGCGACGTACAATCGAGACTGATTGTCATCGCGGGGAGTGGACTCCATCGCGATCTTTGAATCGCCGGAAGTCAGGAACAGAGTTGCTCCGGAGTGTCGATTGACGAACATAGACGACTCCGGATTTGTGGAATCTCCGGTCGATGCGGTGAGGAACGCACCGCTTTTCGCAGTTTCCCCCAAGATCAGCGAATCCCCCCTGGCGATCCACGCGGCATCCAACGTGTCTTTGCCAGCGCGGAGGCGAGCCTCGCTCGTGCTGCGGACGGCACTCGAGACGCGAGCGTCGCCGGTTTCGTCGATCAACAGTTCGCTCTTATGCTCATCGTTTCCGACGGATATCGCCGCGCCTTCGGCAGTGGCGCAATCAATGGACACGGTGACGGCGCCCGTCGCAGCGTCGGACCGAAGCTCGAACCTGGCCGCATTGTCGGATGACGAATGGACGGCGAGCACCGGAAACGCTCGGCCGTCCGCGGAGATCCTCAATCGGCTCGAGCCGGCCGCAATCAAGTCGCGGTTTGTGCGTGCATTGATGAACTGCATCATGGTGTCCGAAGACGCGAGTCGCAGCGCTGGTGCTCCAGTCGAGTCCGCGATCGTCAGACGCCTCACGACGAGACTGTCCAATGCGACGCGTTCGCGCTTCGCGTCGGCCATGCTCGCGACAACCGCGATGCAGAAAACGGCGAAAAGCGACCGGATGATTACAGAATATACCATTGGAGTGACTCGCTCGGGATCATTGGAATGTCACGATACGTCTGCGTAAGCGATTGTGTCGCCATTGGCAACAACGACGCAGCCAGATCGCCACGGACCGTTACCGATCACTATAGAAGTAGAAGGTGTGGTTGTTCGGGTAGCGGTGTGCAGGTTCGTCGAGGATCGTCGACGCGTCACCGATCGATCGAGTGCCTTGTGCGCGGCCGCCGTCCGTCGCCATCCCACCGCTCGACGTGTGCGGGACCTGCGTCTGTGCGCGCATGGAGCCGCAAAGCACCGCCAAGAGAGATCGTTGCAGAAATCGAACGCATCGCGCGCCCGCACGGACGCGGAGGGGCCGGTTCGCTTCGGGGTTGTGGCCGAGTAGTTGTCTCGACCTGCGCGCTGACGGCGACCGACGCTCGGACTTGCCGGTTGGGGCGGCGAAGTAGCGAACCACCGGGCGCATCCTCCTCACGATGCGTGGACCAGGGCGAGGCAGCCGGGGAGTCGTGCACCGAGTCGGAATCTGGCGCGAACTTCTCTGCCGGTGCCGGTTCACCATCGACACACCACTCGCCGACGGCTGGTCGGATTCGCCCATCACACGCCGATCGGGAATGGAAAGCGGTGGGCTTCCGATGCGGCTCGCCCGCGCATCGCTGGTCTCTCGACTCGTCCGCACAGACCAGCGCGGGTGCAAGCGCAGTTCGCGCAGGCCGGTTCAACGAGCGATCGACTGCTGCGCCAGCGCCGCGCCGCTCGCACAGACGAACGCGCCGACGCTGCGAAGCGTCGGCGTTCGCAGGGACGCGTCGAAGAGCACGCCGCCGGCTTCCTGGACGATCGGCACGAGCGCGCACCAGTCCCACGGCTTGAGGCCGACGTCGACGACGAGGTCGGCGCGGCCGCTCGCGACGAACGCGTACGCGCAGCAATCGCCGCCGTAGCTCGTCCATTGCACACGGCGTCGCAGCGCCGCGAACCCTGGGTCGTCGAGCATCGCGTCGGGCGTCGTGCAGTAGAGGACGGCGTCGGCGAGCGCACGCTCGCGGCGAACGCGGATCGGCCGCCCGTCGTGATGCGCACCGTGACCCTGTGCCGCCGACCAGCGCTGCCGCAGCGCCGGTGCCTCGAGCACACCGACGACCGGCACCCCGCGGTGCATCAGTCCGATCAGCGATCCGAACAGCGGATTGCCGCTCGCGAACGCCTTCGTGCCGTCGATCGGGTCGAGCACCCAGACCCATTCCCTGTCGACATGTTCGCCGCCGGCCTCCTCGCCGAGCACGCCATGCCCCGGATGCTCGCGCGCGATCGCATCCCGCCACACGGCCTCGATCTCGCGATCGACCGCCGTGACCGGCGTTCGGTCGTCCTTCCGATCGACTGGGACATCCGCAGTGAACGCGCGCGCCGCGATCTCGCGCGCGACGTCGCCGAGCCGATGCGCGAACGCGAGCAAGCCTGCCAGTTCGAGAGTCGTCATGCGGCAAGTAGAACGTCGGGCTCCGCCTTCGCCACGCCATGCCCGAGCTCCCCGACGTCACGATCTACCGCGAACGAATGCTCGCGCTGCTGCGCGGCCACCCGCTGGTCGCGACGCGGCTGTTCTCGGCGTTCGTGCTGCGGACCGTCGACCCGCCGATCGACGCGCTGCACGGTCAGACGCTGACCGACGTCACGCGCCTCGGCAAACGCCTCGTCCTCCACTTCGGTCCCGACCTGCGGCTCGTCGTCCATCTGATGATCGCCGGCCGCCTGCGCTGGCGTCGCGTCGGCGCACCCGCGCCGGGACGGATCGGGCTCGCCGCGTTCGACTTCCCGCATGGAACGCTGATGCTGACCGAGGCGTCGCCGCGCAAACGCGCATCACTGCACGTCGTCGTCGGCGACGCGGCCGTTGCCGAGTTCGATCGCGGTGGGCTCGAGGTCGACGGCGCGACGCCGGACGCGTTCGCCGCCGCGATGCGCCGCGAGAACCGGACGTTGAAGCGCGCCCTGACCGACCCGCAGATCCTGTCCGGCATCGGCAACGCCTACTCGGACGAGATCCTGCATGCCGCCCGGCTGTCGCCGCTGCGGCGCACGCATGCACTCGCCGACGACGAGATCGAGCGCCTGCGTGTCGCGATCCAAACGACGCTCGCGACGTGGACCGACCGACTGCGCGCCGAGGTCGGCGACGGCTTCCCGGAGAAGGTGACCGCATTCCGCGATGGCATGGCGGTTCACGGTCGCTACCGGAAGCCGTGCCCGGTCTGCGCGACACCCGTCCAGCGGATCCGCTACGCGAGCAACGAGTGCAACTACTGCCCAACGTGTCAGACCGTCGGCCGCCTGCTGGCCGATCGAGGGCTGTCGCAGCTGATGCGCGACGACTGGCCGAAGACGCTCGAGGAACTCGAGGAACGCCGCGGGCGTGGCTGACGCGGCGCGCGCGTGGTTCACTCCGCAAGTGGAGGTCCTTCGACTCGACGCACAGACGAACGGCTGCGACGCAGCTCACCCGACGACGTCGCGCCTCGTCACGTCGGTGACTCGCCACACGCTGCGCGGCATGCCGATCGACGGTCGCACCGCGCACGAGGAGTCGCTGTTCGTCGTGTTGTCCGGAACGCCCGACGTCGAAGCCGGCATCGAGGAGTGGCCGCGGCGCGGCACGCGCACGTCGCCGTTCGAAGGGCCGCCGGTCGTCCTGTTCGTCCCGCGCCGGACCGGCTTCCGGTTTCTCGGCGGGCACGCCGAGTTCGTCCGGTTCACCGCGCGGCTTCCCGGCGACGAGCCGACGCGCGTAGCCGTCGACGACGACGACGATGATCTCGCCGATCCCACCGACCCGACGCGCGAGGCGCACCTGCCGCAGATCCTGCTGCCGCGCCACTTCGACGACGCCGCATGCGGTGACGTGCGCGTCCGACGTCTGGTCCGCGACGACTACCGGTCGCGCGTCCTCGCCCTGCAGGAAGCCGTCGTCGAGGCGAACTGCACGTGGTCGGTCGCGACACCGGAGGACGCCGAGGTCGTCGCGTTCGTCCGCACCGACGCAGAGATCCACGCGTCGTCGAACGGCGTCGTCGCGCGCATTCGCGGCGACGGCGTCGTGCGCGCCGCCGGTGGTCGCCCGCTGACGTTCCGCTGCGACACCGGTCGCGCCTACGTCGTCGTCTGCAGTGCTCGTGACAAGCGGTCGTGAGTGTCGGCCGACGCGCGAAGTAGCATCCGGCGCCCGCTCGCAGCCAAATGATCCACGACTACCACGCTCTGGGTGAACCCACGGACCAACGCTGCGACGTCGCGATCGTCGGCAGCGGTCCGGCGGGTCTCGCCATCGCACTCGAGCTCGCCCGCACCCGACTGCGCGGCATCGTCCTCGAGACCGGCGGCGATGCGCACGAGGACGACGCCGAGGCGCTGTCGACGTTCGAGAACGTCGGCCGACGTCGCGCACCTGCACTCGCCGTTCGCCGGCGTCTGTTCGGCGGAACGTCGGTCGTCTGGACCGGTCGGTGCACACCGTTCGCGGCGACGGACTTCCAGGCGCGCGATTGGGTGCCACACAGCGGTTGGCCGATCGATCGCGCGACGCTGGAGCCTTA
>JAEYTU010000284.1 GCA_023433825.1 Planctomycetota bacterium | reverse complement strand
CGCGGCGCAGGTCGACACGGTCGTCTCCCAGTGGCGACAGACGCGCGCGGACGGGCGGAAGGTCGTCCTGGTGGTGGGGCCGGTCGTCATTCACGTCGGCGCCGCCGATTGGCTGGCCGGCATCGTGCGCGGTGGGTGGGTCGACGGGCTGCTGTCCGGCAACGCGCTCGCCGTGCACGACGTCGAAGCGGCCTGGTACGGCACGAGCCTCGGCGTCGATCTGCAGAAGGGCCAGCCGATGGTGCACGGCCACATGCATCACATGCGCGCGATCAACCGCGTGCGTCGCGCCGGCAGTCTGCGCGCCGCCGTCGAGCAAGGCGCGCTGACGACCGGGGTCATGCATGCCGTCGTCGAGCGCAACGTGCCGTTCTGTCTCGCCGGCAGCATCCGCGACGACGGGCCGCTGCCCGACACCGAGATGGACCTGTTCCGCGCGCAGGAGCAATACGCGCAGATCCTGAAGGGGGCCGGGTTGGTGTTGATCCTCGGGTCGATGCTGCACGGCATCGGCGTCGGCAACATGGTTCCGGCCGAGGTCGCGACCGTTTGCGTCGACATTCACCCGGCCGTCGTCGCCAAGCTGTCGGATCGCGGATCGGCCCAGTCGCAAGGGATCGTGACCGACGTCGGCGCGTTCCTGGAGCAGGTGCACCGCCGCCTGGTCGGCTGAACGCAGCCGCCGCGCGCACGCTGTCCCCGTAGCCTTGGCGGCGGCAATACCGCGCGCGTTCGTCGCCCTGGCCCCGCTCCGACTCATGTCCATGAATCTCCTCCGCTGCGTCGTTCTCGTTCTTGCGTCGTGTTGCGCCGCCCTCGGCGCGCAGGTTCCGGTCACGCTGACCGGGCGGATCGAGGTCGCCCCGTCCGGCGCGTGCGACCCGTCCGCCACGCACCGCGTCGCCTGCACCGACATCCTGCTGCGCAGCAGCACGGTCAACCTCGGCACGTTCGCCGGACGGCTCGTCGATCTCCGCGCGAGCACCGTGTCCACCGGCGCGTGCAATCTTCTGGAGGTGACCGAGATCGCAAACGCGGCGAACGCGACGACGACGACCTCGCTCGGCGGCTACCGGCTCGGCAGCACGGTCATCTTCACGACGCCCGCGCCGGTCGGCGCGCTCGTGCCGTACTTCTGGTCGACGTCGCCGGGATTCCTGCCGGTCGGCGAGTTCGGCAGCCTGCAACTGAACCCGCTGACGAACTTCCTGTACTGGTCCACCGACATCAGCGTGACGATCGCGGTTCGCTCGGTGCGGATCCCGAACGACCCGATCCTCGTCGGCCAGATCGCGCTGTTCCAGACCGGCCTCGTGACGGTCACGCCGGAGATCTCGTTCAAGCTGCTGAACGCCGGGTGCTTCGAGATTCGGAACTGACCAGCGGCCGGTAGGCGGTCTCCGAGCCGCCCGGCGGCGGGCACGGTCGCGCGCGGATGAGACCGAAGCGGTACGCACCCGCCGGCTCCCCCCGAAGCCCGTCGCTATGGTTGCCGCGATGTCCGCGCCCGCATCCATCGCCGCCGTCCTGCTCCTCGCCACGATCACCGCCCAGGAGCCGGCGTCGCCGACGCAGCCGCCGGAACCCACCGAGGCACAGAAGATCCAGTCGGGGCCACCGAAGGGCCGCCGGCTGACCGAGCTGCGGATCGTCGACGTCGTCGGTGAGCGTGCCGGAGTCGAACGCGACGTCGCGCCCGAGTTGCAGAGCGGCCCGGTCGCGATCCTGTTCGTTCACGAAGTCACGCGGAACGTCGCGCCGGTCGTGCGCGGCTTCGACGTCGCCGCGGCCGATCTCGCCGCCTATGGCTTGCGGACGCTCTGCATTCGCCTCGACGCCGACCGGACGAAGGCCGAGCAGCACACGAGCGCCGTCGTCAACGCATTGCGGATGCGGCGCCCGATGGTCGTCGGCGCCGACGGCGCCGAAGGGCCCGGCAACTACGCACTCCATCGCAAGGCGACGCTGACGCTCGTGCGCGCGCGCGACGGCGTCGTCGTCGACTCGGTCGCGTTCACCGACACCGGCGCGCAGGACATCGGCTTCGTCGAGATGCTGCTGTGCCAACTCGTCGGCGCAGCACCGACGAAGGACGGCGAGCTGCGCGAGACCCTCGAGTGGACGCTGCCGCAGGAACGCGCGGCGTTGCTCGACGTCATCGCGACGCTCGAGAAGGATCGCCGCGCGCTCGCCGCTCGCGTCGCCGAACTCGAGCGCCAACTCGCGCAGACCCGCGGCAATCCGGCGCCGATGCGTCAGGACGCTGCGCGGATGAACGAACGCCCGGCCGCCGACGTCGGCCAAGACCTCGCCGGGATCCTGCGCCGCCTCGCACGCGCCGACGTCGCCGAGGCCGAGGTCACGGCGGCGCTCGCGCAACTCGACACACGGCTGAAGGCGCAACCCGATCTGCGCCCGCAAGCACGAACGATCCTGCAGCGCGTCGTGCGCGAGGGCGCCGCGCCGGAGGTGGCTCGGACGAAGGTCGCCGAATGGCTCGCTCGCACGGGTGACCGGTGACACGCGGCCTGCGTCTGCTGCTCGGCTCGGCACTGCCGCTCGTCGCGCTCGTCGCGACCGACGGTCGGAGCCGATCGAACGACACGCCGACGCGGACGCCGACGTTCGTCCACGACGTTCTGCCGATCCTGCAACGCGAGGGCTGTTCGTCGGCCTACTGCCACGGCGGCGCGACCGGCAAGGGCGGGTTCAAGCTGTCGCTGTTCGGCGGCGATCCCGAGGCGGACTGGCGCGCGCTCGTCGTCGATCTCGACGGCCGCCGGCTCGACTTCGCGGAGCCCGACCAATCGCTGCTGCTGCGCAAGGCGTCGCAGGCGATGCCGCACGGCGGCGGGCGTCGACTGACGAAGGACAGCCATGGCTTCGCCATCCTGCGAACGTGGGTCGCCGCCGGCGCGCCGTCCGGGGAAGGCTCCGCGCACCTTCGCGAGCTCCGTCTCGAACGCGCACCGACGGCGAACGGTGAGGACAGCGAGCGCGTCCGCGTCGTCGCGAGGTTCGACAGCGGGGAGTCGCGCGACGTGACCGAGCTCGCCGTGCTCGCGAGCACGGACCCGCGTGTCGCCGACGTCGATCGCAGCGGCGTGATCCGCGCGGTCGGTCCGGGCGAGACGTTCGTCTCGGCGCGCTATGCCGGCGCCGACGCGGTGCTGCAGATCGTGCGTCCGCTCGGCGCACCGACGCCGCCGACGACACGCACGACGCACGCGCTCGACATCGCGTGGACGACGCATCTGTCCGCGCTCGGTCTGACGCCAGCCGCGACCGCGCCGCCGCACGTGCTCGGGCGTCGCCTGCATCTGGACCTCGCCGGCCGGTTGCCGAGCGTCGACGCCGCGCGCCGCTTCCTGACCGACCCGGACACCGCCGCCGCCGAGACCATCGACGCGCTGTTGATGGACGACGCGTTCGTCGAACGCTTCGCGACGCACCTCGCCGACTGGTTCTCGGTGCCGGCCGACGCCGCGGCACTGCGCGCGCAGTTCCGCGAGATCGTCGCCGCGAACGTGCCTCTCGACGGCCTCGTCGAACGGATGCTCCGCCCGGGCCACGCGCTGATCGAACGCCATGGCGACCCGCGCGACCGCGCCGAGTTCGTCGCGTCGGCGTTCTTGGGCTTGCGGATCTCGTGCGCGCGCTGTCACGACCATCCGCTCGACCGTTGGCGACAGGGGGATCACCTCGGGCTCAGCGCGCTGCTCGCGACGCGGCGCACGCCCGATGGTCGCGTCGTCGCCGGTGCCGCCTACGACGACGAAGGGCGACCCGCGACGCCGCGGTTGCTGCCGCTCGCCGGCGCCGCTCCCGACGACCTCGACGCCTTCGCGTCGGTCCGGTGGCTCGCGCTCGCCGGCACGGACTCGTTCGCGCGCGTCGTCGCCAATCGTCTGCTCGGGCTGCTGCTCGGCCGCGCGCCGGTCGAGCCGGTCGACGATCTGCGGCCGACGAACCCGGCGCGCATGGGCGGAATGCTCGACGCGGTCGTCGCCGAGTACCGACGCACCGGCGGCGATCTGCGGGCGCTCGTGCGCTTCGTCGTGACGAGTGACGCCTATCGCGCGACGAGCGCGCCGCGCGACGACGGCGGAGACGACGGCGCGGACGGGGACGTCGGCGACGCGCTGGCATCCGCCCACGGCGCCCGACGGACCGCGAGCGAAGTTCCGATTCGAACGTGGCTCGACGCGACGGCGGTGGCACTCGGCGTGCCGCGCCCCGACGTCGAGATCCCACCCTCGCCGCTCGCGCGCCGGCTGCTGTTGCGAAACGGCGTGTTCGACGCGGCCGTCGTCGGCGCCGGTGCGGCGTGTCGGTCGATCACGACGGCGCTGCGCACCGACGGCGTCGACGCGGCGCTGGAGGCCGCATTCCTACGGTTGCTGTCGCGCCTGCCGACGGCGAACGAGCGCGCGGCACTCACGCCGAGTCTGACGGCCGCCGCCGCCGACACCGCCACCGACACGGCGCGCACCGCCGTCGTCGACCTGCTGCGCGCACTGATCGCCACGCGCGAACACGGATCCTCGCGATGAACCTCGACCGACGAACGTTCCTGCAACTCCTCGCCACGGCGCCGTGGCTCGCGACCGCGAACGCGGCGGCGAACGCGCCCGCGCGCACGGCCGCGCGCACCGCCCGCAAGGTTCGCAAGGTCATCGTCGTCTGGCTCGACGGTGGGCTCTCGCACCTCGACAGCTTCGACGGCAAGCCGGACGCGCCGCCGGACGTTCGCGGCGACGTGCCGATCGTTCGTGCCGACGTCGACGGCGTGTTCCTCGGCGAGCCGCTGCGACGCCTCGCGACGCGGATGCGTCGGTGCGCGTTGGTGCGCTCGATCTCGCACGGCGAAGGCAACCACGACCGCGGCACGCATCTGCTGCTGACCGGGCACCGGCCGTCGCCGGTCCTCGTGCATCCGTCGATCTGGTCGGCGACCGCGCTCGACGCGCCGCCGGACGCGACACTGCCGCCGTACGTCGTCGTCCCCGACGTGCCCGACTACGGCGGCGCGGGGTTCCTCCCAGCCGCGTGCGAACCGTTCGCGACCGGTGGCGAGCCGCATCGCGCCGACTTCCGCGTCCCGAACCTCGCCGCCGGCGCCGGCAACGAGCGCATCGACGAACTGGTCCGCACGCTCGACGAACTCGACGGCGCGCCGCGTTCGCAGGCCGAAGTCGACCGCGACCGGCTGCGCCGGCGCGCCGCAGCGTTGTCGTCGCAGCCGCAGATGCGCGAGGTGTTCGACGTTCGCCGCGAGCCCGCCGCGCGTCGGCAGCAGTTCGGTGCGCACAAGCTCGGTCAGTCGTGTTTGCTCGCGTTGCGCCTGGCGAAGGCCGGCGTCGGCACCGTGCTGGTCCGCGACACCGGCTGGGATCACCACGTCGGGATCCATCGCGCGTTGACCTACGGCTTCCCGCCGAAGCTGACGCAGATCGACGAGGCGATCTCGGCGCTGCTCGACGCGCTGCGTGACGACGGCCTCGAGGACGACGTCACGGTCTGTCTCGCGAGCGAGTTCGGTCGAACGCCGCGCCTGAACCCTGCCGGTGGCCGCGACCACTGGCCGCGCGCGCAGTCGGTGCTGCTGTTCGGCGGTGGCGTTCGCGCCGGTGTCGTCGTCGGTGCGACCGATGCGCGCGGCGAGGAGCCGGCGACCGACGCGGTCACGCCGGCGGACCTGTGCGCGACGTTGCTGACGCTGCGCGGCGCCGATCTGACGCGCGTGTTGTCGACGTCCGATGGACGTCCGGTGCGTCTCGTCGCCGAAGGCGCGACCCCGATCGCCGGCGTGCTGCGCGACGCGTGAAAGGCTCGTCGCTCGCGTTCGCGCTGACGTTCGGCGTCGCCGTCGCGGCGTGCGCCGCCGTGCCGCAGCAGGTCGAACTCGTCGGGCCGGTCACCGATCTCGGGCGACTGCCGGACGGCGCGCTCGTCGTCTGTGCGCGCAGCGGCCTTCTCGTCGCGCGCGACGACCACTTCGTCGGCATCGGCGCCACGCAGCATCGGTCGTTCGCCGTCGCACTGGTCGCCGGCGACGCGACCTCGGGTCGGCCCGCGCGATTGCTGGTCGGCGGCGGTACGCCCGCGCGAGACGGTGTGCTGTGGCTGCAGGGGCGGAATGGCGAGGCGCCGAGCGTGCATCGCGTCGGCCGCGACGTCGTCTACGCGGTCGCCGCGTCGGCCGACGGACGCCTCGGCGCTGCGGCGTGCGCCGACGGCAGCGTTCGTCTGCTGCGCATCGACAGTCCGAAGGACGCGCCGGTCGAACGGATGCGACACGCGGGGCCGTGTCGAGCGGTCGCGTTCGACGCGTCGGGTGCCTGGCTCGCGAGCGGTGGTCGCGACGGGCGGGTCGTGCTGACGGCGACGACGATCGGCGACGAACGGCGCATCGAATGCGCCGGCCACACCGACGGCGTCGAGTGCATCGTGTTCCGCCGCGATGGAACGATCGCGTCCGGTGCGCGCGACGGCCGCGTCCGCGTCCACGATCCGAGCGGTCGGATGCTGCGGAGCTGGCTGCGGCTGGGCGCGCCGGTCCTCGCGCTCGCCGAGGACGGCGACGAC
>JAEYTU010000268.1 GCA_023433825.1 Planctomycetota bacterium | reverse complement strand
CCTCGGCGGTCACGATCTCGACGTTCAGATCGGCGATCGCCTGCAAGCGCCGATCGACCTCGCGGACGAGGCCGCGAAGTTCGGTGACCGTGTTCGTGCCGAGGTCGCCGAAGCGCTGCGCCAGCATGTTGAAGCCGGTCGCGAGTTCACGGCCGGACTGCACGACGGCGCCGCGCAACGCGCGATCGGTCGGCGACGACTGCAGCGAACTGATCCGGCCGAACAGGTTCGTCAGCGAGTCGCTGATGCCGCCCTCGGGTTCGGTCAGGAATGTCTCGATCTCGCGCCACCGTGAGTAGTCGACCGACGCCGCCGAGCTGAGCCCGGTCTGCAGTCGAATCCGACGTTCGAGTCCTTCGTCGAGGATCCGAGTGATGTCGTCGACCTGCACGCCGGTACCGATCTGCATCCGACCGATCGTGAACGGCGCCGTCGCCGACAGGGACACGCGTTGGCGTGAGTAGCCCGGGTTGTTCGCGTTCGAGACGTTCTGGCCGGCGGTCTGGATACCCATCCGCGCCGCCGCGAGCGCCCGAAGGCCTGCACCGAGTCCGAGTCCGAATGTCATGGTGTCCCCCTGTTCCTCACGCGGTCCCCGAGATCCATCCGCCGGTGGCCGCACCGCGGAGTGCGCGCGCGTTGCGGTCGTAGCCGGGGTTCGACCCACCGGCAGCAGCGACGACGTCTTGCCACAGCGCGTCCTGGGTTCGTTGCGCGAACGCGAGCAGACGGTGGCCGACGGCGTTCTCGACGCGCAGCGTTCGCGCGGCCGCGGTCGTCCGATCGAGCGCGCGCTGCGCTTTCGGCCGAAGGTCGGAAGGCAGCAGCGCGATCAACTGGCGCACGCGCGCATCGGCGTCGGCGCGCAGCGCGGCGCGAAGCGCCGTCACTGCCTGATCGCGGCGCGCCGCCGCGGCCTCGACGGCCTCGCGGTCGGCGTCGAGCTGGGCCAGCGCAGCGTCGGTGTCGGCGGTGCGCGCGGCGACGAACGCGAGGCGACGTTCGCGCAGCGTCGCGGTCAGCGCTTCGACGGCATTCGTCTGCAGGTCGAGAGCCGCGACGAACGCGGCGACGGCGTCACGCAGTTGCATGGATCACCTCCGTCGCGCCGGCGACGCCGCCGGGCCGCGCCGCCTCGATCAGGCCGCGCTCGTCCCAGTGGCGCAGCAAGGTGTCGCGCAGCCCGAGGCCGCGGCCCTCGCCGAGCTTCTCGGACATCATCGAGTCGAACCACTGTGCGTAGGTGTCGGCGCCCGGGCCGGACCCGAACATGCCGCCCTCCTCGCCGTCGAGCTGCATCGAGCGGCGCATGCCCGAGATCATCTGCTGCGCGAACAGCTCTTCGAATTGCTGGGCGACGTTCACGGCCGACTCGCGCGTCGGCAGTCCGTTCGTCGTCGTCGAGAGTGCGGAGATCGCGTTCATCGGTGTTCCTCAGCGCTTGACGAGACGGGCCTGCAGGTAGCCGTTCTCGCTCAGGTAGTCGAAGACCTGGATCAGTTGGCGCGGCGACAGTTCGAGCGCCTTCAGGTTGGCCAGCAGTTCGGCGACGGTCGCGCCGCCGGACAGCGGCTTCGGTGTCGTCGCGCGTGATTGCACGTCGATGCGCGTGCGGTTCACGATCGCCGTCTCGGCGTTGTTGATGTTGACGCCGGGCAGTGGTTGCACGACCTCGTCCTCGGAGACGACCGAGATCGTGATGTCCTCGAGCGCGAAGACGCACGGACTGATCGTCACGCCTTCGCCGGCGATGATGATTCCGGTGTTCTCGTCGATGACGACCGTCGCCGGGTTCTCGGTTCGGATCCGCAGCGGACCGACGGCGGTCAGCAGACGAATGGCGGTCGACTCGTCGCGGCGGTCGAACGGCAGCTCGATCCGGACCAAGTTCTCGTCGACGACGCCGGCGCGGAAGCCGGACGCGTTCTGCGCCTCGTTGATCGCCGTCGCGATCGCCTGCGCGTTCGCGAGGCTCGGGTGGATCAACCCGAGTTCGAGGTGGCCGGCTTCGCTGAGGAACGTCGAGTGCAGCGGCCGCACGACCTGCACGCCGCCGGCGACGCGGCCGGAGACCGGGTTGTTGCGCGCGACGCGCGTGCCGCCGCCGGGTCCGGCGGAGACGCCGAAGCCGGCGATCGAGACCGGGCCAGCCGCCGTCGCATAGATCTGGTCGTCCTGCGCCCGCAGGTACGTCAACTGCAGCCGGCCGCCCTGCAACGACGACGCGTCGCTGAGCGTCGTCACGTAGGCGGTCAGTTGCATGCCTTCCTTCGCGAAGGCCGGCAGCGTCGCGTTGACGGCGACGAGCGCCCATGCACCGGTCGTCAGCTCGGTGTCGGCGATGTTGGTTCGCTCCAGCGAACGGATCCAGTTCGTCAGCAACTGACGGCTCGCCTTGTCGGACGAGCCGGTGCCGTTCAGGCCGGTGACGAGACCGATGCCGGTCAGCGTTTCCGGCATGGCCCCCTGCAACCGCGTGATCTGTCGGATCGGGACGACGATCTGCGCCGACTGCGCGGCGGCGGCCTCGCGAACGCGACTCGACGCTTCGTCGAAGCCCGAACGTTCGGGCTCGACGGCCGGATCCTGTGCGAACGCCGCGACGGCGAGTGCGAGACAGGCGGTGATCATGGCGAATGCGTTCACGAGGGCTCTCCGGTTCAGAACGGCCATGCGGCCCAGATCATGGTGTCGAGCAACGTCGCGACCGGTCCGCGCGTGACGGCGCGCGTGTTCGCACCGTTGCCGGTGATCGCGATGCGCGCGTCGGCGACCTGCGACGAGACGACGGTGTTGTCGCGACCGACGTCGAGCGGACGGACGATGCCGCTGACACGAAGCGTCTTTTCCTCGTCGTCGACCTTGACGATGCGCGTGCCGGCGACGACGAGGTTGCCGTTCGGCTGAACGTCGATGACGACGACGGCGATCGATGCCGTGACCTGCGAGTCCTTCTCCTGCTTCGCCTGACCTTCCTGACTCCGCTCGGTCTCGAGGTCGATCTTCGGCAGCGTGTTCGACTTGAAGGTGTTCTCGCTGAGTGTGTAGGTGTTCAACGCGGCCGACAGGTCGGTGCGCGACGAGCGATCGACCTTGTCCTCGTTCTTCACCTTGTGCGTCTCCTTGACGACGATCGTCAGGATGTCGCCGACGGCCGACGCGCGGTGGTCGGCGTACCAGCTCGCCGGGCGCTGCCGTTGCAGGAACAGGTTCTGCGCAGTCAGCGGAACGGCGCCGAACAGCGCGATCGCGAGCGGCGCGAGCCGCAGCAGGTGCGAGGTGTGACGT
>JAEYTU010000266.1 GCA_023433825.1 Planctomycetota bacterium | reverse complement strand
CCACCAGACGACGACGGTTGGCGCGACGACGGCGGCGGTCGTCGCGACGAGTCGCGGCAACTCGCGCACGATCGGCGCGGCGACGACGAGGCGTCGCGCGATCTCGAACAGCGGCACGAATGCGACGAACGCCAGCGCGCTCTCCTTCGCGAGGAACGCAGCGAGCAACGCCGTCCCCGACGTGACACCAGCGCCGACGCGCGCGCCGGCGGACTGCGCGTCGCGCATGCGGACGAATGCGAGCACGGCCGCAGCGCCGCACGCGAACGCCAGCAACTCCGCGCGCCCGACGACCATCGCGACGGCTTCGTGTCGCAGCGCATGCAGCCCGAACACCGCAGCACCAACGCCGGCGGCGAGGGGCGACACGCGCAGGCGGCGCAGCAGCGCGAACGCGAGCGCCGTCGCGGCGACGTGCAGCACGACGTTGACGAGGTGCTGTGCCGGTGCCTCGCCGATCACGCGGCCGAGCGTCGTCCCGACCAACGCGTAGCTCAGGATCGGCAACGGCCGGTACAGCGGGTCGCCGACGAGCGTTCCGCGCCAGTAGTGCGACGTGAAGTACTCACCGAGCGGACGCAGCTCGGCCACCATCGGGTTCCGCACTCCCGGTTCGCGCTCCGCCTTCGCGAGGAAGACGTCGTCGACGACGAACCCCGCCGACAGGACCGGCACGTAGACGAGTGCGACGAGCGCCAGCACCGCGAGCAGCACGCGCCGACTCGTGCGCGCGTCGTCGCGCGCGTCGTTCGGCACCGCGGACACGTCAGGCGCCGGCGCTGACGACGACGACGTCGTCCGGTTGCAGGTGGCGATCGGCGACGCGCTGCACGTCGTCGAGCGTCACGCCGCGAATCAGGTCGGGATAGCGCTGCAGGTAGTCGAGGCCGAGGCCGAACCGCTTCGCGCGGATGCCGTAGCGGACGAGGTTCATGTTCCGCTCGAGACCGAACACGAAGCTGCCGGTCAGGTAGTCCTGCACGTCCTTCAGTTCGTCTGCGGTCGGCGGTGCCAAGCGGATCCGACGCATCTCGGCCAGGAAACCGTCGATCGCCTTCTGGCGATGCTCGGGGGACGTGCCGATGTACGCGGTGAACGTGCCTGGCTCCTCGCCGGCCGACGACGTGATCGCCGCGCTGACCGAGTAGCAGAGACCTTGCTCGTCGCGCAGCTTGCGCGAGATCCGCGACGTGAAGCCCGGGCCGGTGCCGAGCACGTGGTCCATGACCAGCAGCGCGTAGTAGTCGGGGTCGGTGCGGCGGATGCCCGGGTGCCCGAGATAGACGTGCACCTGTTCGCGCGGCATCGGCACGTGCACTTCGCGGAAACCGTTCGGCCGCGGGATCGCCGGCAGCGGGGCGTGGACGTTCGTGCCGGAGCGCAGCGGGCGCGCGGCCTTGCCGAGCAGGTCGAGCGTCTTCTCGACCGGGTCGGGACCAGCGGCGACGAACAGGCCGTTGCCGGTCGTGAACCACTTCTTGTGAAAGCGGACGAGGTCTTGGCGGCGCAGCTTCGAGATGCCGGCCTTCGTGCCTTGCGACGGACGCGCGAACGGATGCTTGCCGTAGACCTCCTTGCGAAAACGCAGGCCGGCGACGGTCTGCGGATCCTCGAGGTCGGAGAGGATCTCGCTGCGGATCTCGGCCTGCACGCGGGCGACCTCGCGCGCCGGGAACGACGGCGTCGCGACGATCTCGACCAGCAGGTCGAGCGACTTGCGCGCCGCGGCTGCCGGGCACGCGACGGAGCCGCCGTTCGACGCGCCTTCGAGCGCTGCGCCGAGATCCTCCGCCGCGACGGCGATCGCGACGCCGTCGCGACGCGTGCTGCCTTCGTCGAGGCAATCGCCGACGAGGTTCGCGAGACCTTCCTCGCCCCGCGCCTCGTCGCGCAGGTCGACGTCGAGCGCGAGCGCGGCGGCGAACGTCTCGACGCCGGGGTTGCGGATCGCGACCAGCGTCAGGCCGTTCGCGAGGCGACGTTCGCCGAATTGCAGGTCGATCGTGGCCGTCACCGGCGGCCTCCGGCGCGCGTCGCGCGCGCGGGCTTCGCCTTGCGAGCGGTGGTCTTCTTCGCGCGCGTCTTCTTCGCTCGCGGCTTCTTGGCCCGCGTCGGCCGGTTGCTGCGCGCCGCCTTCGGCACCTCGGGCAACGACCAGACGACGTTCCACGTGTCGTCGCGCAGGTACTTGCGGATCACGTTCCGCACCTCGGCCGCGTCGACCCGGTCGTAGCGCTCGAGCACCGTGTCGATCAGGCGATGACCGCCGACCGCCATCGTCTCGAACCGACCGAGCCGCAGCGCGACGTCGAGCACGGTCTCCTGTCCGAGCAGGAAGCCGCTGCGAAGTTGCGTCCGCGCGCGTTCGAGCTCGGCGCGTGTCGGACCGACGTCGGCCAGTCGCTCGATCTCCTCGCGAATCGCCGCTTCGACGCGCTCGGGTGCGTGGCCGGGGATCAGCTCGGCCGTGACGTAGAACATGCCCGGATCGCGGCGCGTCTCGTTGTTGGCGCTGATCGACGACGCGGCGCGGTCGCCGAGGACGAGGCGCAAGTAGAGGCGACTCGACTTGCCACCGCCGAGGATCGTCGACACGACGTCGAGCGCGAAGTCGTCGTCCTCCCCCATCCGACACGTGCGCGCGGCGAGCGCGACTCGCGTCAGCTCGCCGGGGAATCGAATCACGGCGCGACGCTCGCCCTTCTGCGGCGGTTCGACGAGCACTTCGTCGCGCGTCACGGCCGACGGCGAAAGCGGCGTGAACAACTCGCGAACGCGCGCCTCGGCGGCGACGGCGTCGAAGTCGCCGACGGCGACGAGCAGCGCGCGATTGGGGCCGTAGTGCCGGCGGTAGTAGTCGCGCATCCGGTCGACGCCGAGTCGCTCGAGGTCCTCACGCCAGCCGATGACCGGATGGTGGTACGGGTGCACCTGGTACACGAGCCCGTCGATCGCGTGGTAGAGCTGGTGCCACGGCTCGTCTTCGCCCATCGCGAGTTCTTCGAGCACGACGTTCTTCTCGGCGGCGAACTCGGCGTCGTCGAGCAGACAGTTCTGCATCCGATTGGCCTCGATCTCGAGCGCCGTCGTCCAGCGGTCGGACGCGAGCGAGAAGTAGTACGCGGTCACGTCGGCGCTCGTGTACGCGTTGTTGCTGCCGCCGAGCTTCGCCGTCTGCAGGTCGATCTGGCCCTTCGCGTAGCGGTCGGTGCCCTTGAACATCATGTGTTCGAGGAAGTGCGACAGCCCGGTCTCGCCGGTGCGCTCGTCGCGCGAACCGACCTGGTACCAGAGGGTCGTCGCGACGACCGGCAACGCGCGGCGTGGGACGAGCAGGGCGTGGAAGCCGTTGTCGAGTCGGAATTCGTGGATGTGCATGTGGGTCTCACCCGTCGCCGTCGTCGTGACCGTCGTCGTCCATCGTCGGTTCCGGCATGTCTTCGCGACGGCCGGCCGCGAGCAGTTCGGTGACCTCTTCCGCGCGCAGGAATCGGTACTTGCCTTCGCCGAGTCCGTGCAACGAGAGCCCGCCGATGCGAATGCGCTTCAGCGAGATCACGTTGTAGCCAAGCCGCGCGAACACGCGCCGCAGCTCGCGGTTCTTGCCTTCGCGGATCGACACGCGCAGGTAGGTGCGGTCCGCGCTCATCCGAACGACGACGATCCGCGCGCCGCCGGTGCGACCTTCGGCCAGCCAGACGCCACCGCGCGCCTTGTCGAGGTCTTCGGGAGTCACGCGACCACGCACGAGAACGGCGTAGGTCTTCGGCACGCCATAGCGCGGGTGTGCGATGTGCTGCGTGAAGTCGCCGTCGTTCGTCAGCAGGATCAGTCCTTCCGACTCGGCGTCGAGACGACCGATCGTGTAGATGCGGCCACGCACCGACGGCATGTAGTCGACGACGCGCTTGCGCGGCTCGTTCGTCGCGTTCGTGCACAGCACGCCCTTCGGCTTGTTGAACAGCACGTAGACCGGCTTCTCGCGTTCGACGCGGACGCCGTCGAAGCGGACGAGGTCCTGCTGCGGGTCGATCCGCACGCCGAGTTCGCGGACGACGGTGCCGTTCAGACTGACGCGACCGCCCTTGATCATCGTGTCGGCCGCGCGGCGGCTGCAGACGCCGGCGGAGGCGAGGAAGCGGTTCAGGCGGATCTTGCCGTCGGTCTCGACGGCGCCCGCTTCGGCCGTGACGCGAATCGCCGGGCGGTCCTTGCGCAGCAG
>JAEYTU010000232.1 GCA_023433825.1 Planctomycetota bacterium | reverse complement strand
GAACAGCGAAGCCGCGAAGCCGATGGTGTTCACGACGACGCTGCTGTTGATCGGCGTCATCGCAGTTCTCAACGTGACGGCGGTCTGGCTGCGCAGCCGCCTTCGTCGTCGCTTCGCCGGCGCACAGTTCTGACGGATCTGACGGAAGCGTTCTCACGATGTCTGCACCCGCAAGGAACAGGATGAACTCCCCGATGCCCGAACAGCCCTCCGCCGACGCTCGGACCGCGTCGCAGGCTTCCACGACGCTCGGCCAGGGAATCCTCGGCGCGATCGCGCGGGGCGAGTCGGTCCCGACCGTCACGCACGAATCGGTCGTCCGCGACGAGCCGGTCCTCGACGTCCAGAACTTCTGCCTGTGGTACGGCCAGGCGAAGGCGCTGCACGGGATCGACATGCGAATCCCGAAGGGCAAGGTCACGGCGCTGATCGGGCCGTCCGGTTGCGGCAAGTCGACGCTGCTGCGTTCGGTCAACCGCCTGAACGATCTGATCGACTCGGTGCGGATCACCGGCGACATGCAACTGAACGGCGACTCGATCTACGGCCCGCGCGTCGACGTCATCGAGTTGCGCAAGCGAATGGGGATGGTGTTCCAGAAGTCGAACCCGTTCCCGATGAGCATCTACGAGAACGTCGTCTACTCGCTGCGGATCGACGGCGAGCGCGACAAGGACGTCCTCGACGAAGTCTGCGAACGCAGCCTCCGCGGTGCCGCGCTGTGGGACGAGGCGAAGGATCGTCTGCACGAGAGCGCGCTCGGACTGTCGGGCGGCCAGCAACAGCGACTGTGCATCGCGCGCGCGATCGCCGCCGAACCGGAAGTGCTGCTGATGGACGAGCCGTGCTCGGCGCTCGACCCGATCGCGACCGGCAAGATCGAGGACCTGATCTACGAACTCCGCGGTGCGTACTCGGTGCTGATCGTCACGCACAGCATGAGCCAAGCGTCGCGCACCAGCGACTTCACCGCATTCATGTACCTCGGACGGGTCGTCGAGTACGGCCCGACGATCGACATCTTCACGAAGCCGCTCGTCAAGGAGACCGAGGACTACGTGACCGGCCGCTTCGGCTGAACGAAGCGCCGTCCAAGCCCCAGTGACCCCGAACCTGAAGGAGGTTCCATGCCCGAAGTCCGTACCTGCGCAGCCCTGCTGTGCGCCCTGTTGGCCGCCGTCGTCCTGTTCCCGTCGTGCGGGACCGTCGACGGCGACGCGTCGAACACCGAGAACCGTCCGGCCGGGACGACTGCGTCGGCCCCTGCCTATGTCGCCGTCGCGAAGGATCGCCGTTGGACGATCTTCCGCGCCGACTCGAAGGAGTTCGCCGACTGGAAGCAGACGAACGACCTCGTCAAGAGCGTGACGCGGATCGGCGCCGGACCGGCGAACGCGACCGTCATCGCACCCGACGGCGAGACGATCGACGGCTTCCTGAAGCGCGAGCCGGGCTTCGTCGTCCAGTTCGCGAAGGGGCGGCTGTGGATCTTCCGCGAGGGTTCCGCGGACCTCGCCGAGTACCAGCAGTCCGGCGAACCGGCGAAGAGCGTCACGCTGCTCGGCTACGGCAGCGTCAAGACGACGATGCGCAGTGGCGATCGCGAGACGATCGTCGCGTTCGTCGAGAGCAATCCGTCGATGCTGCCTGACCTGATGGACGGGCGCCTCTGGCTGCTGCGCTGACGCGCAGCGTTCAGAGGGTGTGAAACACACGGTCGGCTTCGAATGCGCTCCCTTGCGGCGGTCGCGTTGGCCGACACCAACAGCATGCTTCTGAGAGCCTGTACCCTCGATTCTGTCACGGGCTCTCAGTGCAACAGCTTCGACGCGGCGTCGACCGGGCCGGTCGTCAGAAACACCGGTCGCCACAGTCCGCCGGCGCCGACGTGATCGACGACGCGGAGCACGAGGGACTGCGGGTGCCCGGGACGCAGGACCTTCGTGACGTCGATCGAGACGCGCTGTTGCCAGACGGTTGTCTTCGTGACCGGATCGCCGAACCGGCCGATCTCGGTGCCGTCGAGCCACGCGACGAACGAGTCGTCGACGCCCTCGAACACGATGTGTGTGGTCGCACCGGCGAAGTCGGCCGGAATCGCGATCTCGGTCCGATACCACGCGATGCCGTCCTTCTGCGGGTGACCCTGGTTCTCCCAGTGCGAACCGGCGCGAATCGGTGACCACCCGTCCCCGAACGTGCCCGACGGGATCCCTTCGGCGAGGCCACGATCGCTCGGATCGAAGCGGATCTGCCAGTCGGGAACGTCGAGCAACCTCGTCGCGAGCAGCGCGCGGAGCTGCGAACGCGTCGCGTCCGAGAGCGCATTCCGCGGCGCAGGTCCATTCGCGAGGTGCTCACGGAACGTCGCCATCAGCCAACGTCCGGCGTCGCTGTCGTGGTCGAGTGTCGTCGCCAAGAGCCTGCCGGCACCGATCCGCGTCTCGGCGGCGAACAGGTAGCTCTCGACCTTCGCGATGTCGTGGGTGTCCCACATCGCGAGGATCGGATCGACCTGCCCACGGAGCAGGTCCCACTCGAGCACGCGCGGACCTTCGAGGTCGAAGTGCTGCAACTCGTGCAGCATTTGCGCAGGCACCGAATCGTGCAGCGGATGCGGCGGCGTGAACGGCGCGCCGCGGTAGTACTGCTGCCCGCGCGTCCGCAGGCTGTGCTTGCGATCCGACGCACGAAGGACGGCGTTGCCGCCGGCTTCGATCCAGTCGAGCGTCGGCGCATCGAGACGATCGACGATCCGCACGGCCTCCCGCTTTTGCTCCAGGCCCACGGCGTCGGGCGCGTCCGGCAACTGCCAGAGCGACCACTGCGAAGTGGCGGAGTGCGAGCCCGACAACGTGGCACGAACCGTCAGCCGACTCGGTTGCGGACGCGGGGGGAGGTTCACGCGGATCGCGAGCGGCGGGCCATTCGCGCCCGGCGAGACCTCGACGGCGAACTCCTCGCGCAGGGGCGGGATGCCACCGTCGTCGGCTTCGACCGTGACGACCAGCGTGCCGCGCACCGGCGCGGCGGCGAAGTTCGAGACGACGACGTTCAGGTCGATCGCGTCCTCGACGAACGCTCGGCGGTCGTCCTTCGTCGCGAGGCACAGCATCACGTCGCGATGCCACGCGAACTCGTCCTCGCTCCACTTCTGCCGATCGAGGTCGTCGATCAGACCCATCCGCGCCAGCGGGAAGTCGCGCAGCACCGACACGACGTAACCGGCCTGCGGCAGGTCCAGACGAAGGCGTTCGATCTGGTACTTGCGGCTGCGCATCGCGTAGTCGCGCGCGATCGGCGCGAGACTCGCGAGCGTCTCCGCGCCGTGCGTGTCGCGAAGCCACGTCTCGAAGTTCGCCTGATCGTCGAGGCACCGCGGCGCCCACCACGGCGTCGGCCCGTCGATCGCCGCCGTCAACGCCGCGCGGTCGACCCAGGTGTCGGCCGTGATGCACTCGCCGAACAGCAGTGGCTTGGGCTCGCGCGCGCGAATGTGCGCGTCGAACCCGGCCAACCTGCGCGGCCAGTCGCGGTGGTTGCCGTACGGATGGTCGTCGTAGAAGTCGTGGATCCGATGCCACGTGATCCACGAGCTGTCGTCGACGACCAGCGTCTGCGGCACGGCGCGTTTCGTGCGTTCGTACAGCTCCTTGACGATCGCGAAGTCGGCGCCGTGACCGGTCTCGCACGTCAGACTGCGGAACGCGACCGACACGTGACTGCGGTCGCGGTAGTGGAACTCGTCGTATTCGGCGATCAGGTCGTCGCGGTGCTGCGGCGTGATCTTCGGATGCCAGGTCGGGTACTCCTGCCAGACGAGCAGCCCGATCTCGTCGGCGAGCGCGAAGAACTCCGGCGGCGGCAACCACAGACACGCCTTGACGAGGTTGAACCCGCGGGCGCGCATCGACTCGAACTCGCGACGCCAGACGTCGACGCCGGGATTCGGTGCGAGCCGACCCGGGGCCACGCCCCAATGGAGGATCCCACGCACCGACAATGGGTCGCCGTTCAGGCGCAACTCGCGGCCGTTCGCGACGAGGTCGCGGAAGCCGACGCGGCGGCGTTCGCGGTCGAGGACGACGTCGGCGGCGTCGAGCAGTGCGATCTCGCAGCCGTACAGATGCGGCGCGGTGGGGCACCACAGGCGCGCGGTCGGGACTTCGATCGCGGCGCGCGCCGGCCCGGACGACGGGACCGGGACGCGCTGTTCGACGACGACGCGCGCACCGTCGGTCAGGCGAATGCGGAACGTCAGCCCCGCCGGCGGCGGCGCGACGGTCGTCGCTTCGACGCGCAATGTCGGGAGCCCTTCGCCGCCGGCCGTCTCGCGATGCACGTCACCGAACGTCAGCAACGGGATCCGGTCGAGCACCGGTGCCTCGTCGACGCACAGGTGGACCGGCTGCCAGATCCCGCCGAAGTGCGGCTGGACGATCGGCAGGAAGCCCTGCGTGTTGTGGCCGACCTTCTCGTCGACGCGCACGTCGAGGCGCACGCCGGCGTCGGTCGGGACGGGCAACGTGACGCGGAACGGCGTCCACCCGCCGAGATGACGGCCGATCTCGACACCGTCCGCGAAGACCGTCGCGTGCGTCGCGACGGCCGCGAACTCGACCCGCAACGTCGCGTCGGCGCTGGCATGACGGGGTCGCGTCATCGTGCGGCGGTACCACCCGACGCCGTCGAACGTCGGACCGGCGAAGTCCTCGAACGGGGCCGGCACACGGATCGGCTGGAACGCATCGTCGGGCGGCCGCGCACCGTCGCGTTCGATCGCGAACGTCCACCCGTCGTCGAGCCGGATCCGCTCCTGTGCGCACACGGCGATCGCCGTCGAGAGCGCGACGCAGACGACGGCCGCCGCTGCGCACGCCGCGTTCACGGCGTCCCCGCGAACAACGCGTCGGTCTTGCGCTCCAGGTACCGAAGGAACGGCTCCGGCGACAGCGGCGCGCCGGTCGCGCGCTCGCAGAGTTCGGCCGCTCGGTGCCGCTGCCCGTGCGCGTGGACGTTGGCGTTCAACCACTCCCGCAGCGGTGTGAACTCGCCGCGTGCGAACTGCGCGTCCAGGTCGCCGATCGCGCGCCCTGCCGCCTCGAACAATTGCGCCGCGTACAGGTTGCCGAGCGTGTAGGTCGCGAAGTAGCCGATCAGCCCGCACGACCAGTGCACGTCCTGCAGACAGCCGCGGCGGTCGTCGGGCACGTCGAGGCCGAGCACGTCGCGGTACTGCGCGTTCCACGCCGCCGGCACGTCGGCCACCGCGAGGCGACCGGCGATCAGGTCGCGTTCGATCCGGCAGCGCACCATGACGTGCAGGTTGTAGGTGACCTCGTCGGCGTCGACGCGGATGAAGCCGGCGCGCACGCGGTTCGCGGCCGCGAACATCGTGTCGGCATCGAGACCGTCGGCGGCGGCCCCGAAGTGCTCCCGCAGCAACGGCGTCGCGAAGCGCCAGAACGCGCGCCCGCGGCCGACCTGGTTCTCGTAGAGCCGGCTCTGGCTCTCGTGGATCCCGAGCGACACGGCTTCGCCGAGCGGTGTGCCGATGTGCTCGGCGGGCAGCCCCTGCTCGTAGATGCCGTGGCCGACTTCGTGGATCGTCGAGCCGAGGCCGTCGAGCAAGTCGTCCTCGGCGTAGCGCGTCGTGATCCGGACGTCGCCGCGATGCGACCCGCCGCAGAACGGATGCGTCGACAGGTCGAGGCGTCCGCGCGTGAAGTCGAAGCCGAGCGCGGTCGCGATCGCGCGGACGAACGTCTGCTGGCGCGCGACGTCGAAGCGCTTGCCGTCGAGAGCGGCGGCGCGCGGTGGTTCGGTGCGATGGCGTTCGAGCAGCGCGCGGATCCGTGGCAGCAGCGGCGCGAACAGCGGCTCCAGGTGCGCGCTGCGGAGCGACGGCTCGTACTCCTCGAGCAATGCGTCGTAGTCCTCGGCGTCGTCGGCGGCCCGCAAGCAGGACGCCTTCGCGCGGACCAGCGCGACGACCTTCGTCAGCCACGGTTCGAACGCCGCGAAGTCGGAGGCTGCGCGGGCCGCCGCCCAATGGTGCTGTGCGAGGCTCGTCGTCTCGGCGAGTGCTGCGACGAGATCGGCGGGAACGCGACACGCGCGTTCGTAGCGGCGCCGCAGCTCACGCAGGTTCGCGCGGCACAGCGGATCGCCATCGGTGCCAACCTCTTCGGTGGCCTGCGCGAGCAGGTCACCGAGTTGCGGGGCAGTCCGGCGTTCGTGCGCGAGACGCGCCAGGAGCTGCAGTTCCCGCGCGCGGTGCTCGACGCCACCGGGCGGCATCATGACTTCCTGATCCCAGTTCAGGATCGACGCGGCGGACTCCAGGAGCGCAGTCTCACGCGTGCGTGCGATCGCCTGCGCGTAGGCGGATTCGGTCATCGCGGAAGGTGATCGGCGCGCCGCGCCGCGGTCAACGAACGTGCGTGTACTCGCCGCCGGAGTCGGTCGCGAGTCGCCGCAGGAACGGCGAGTCCTGTCCGACCGCGATGCAGTGGATCTTGACGCGGCGCGTGCGGTTCCACCGCTGGACCTCGTCGGCGAGCTCGGTCGGGTCCGTGATCTCGCCGGCGCTCGGGCTGCCGTCGGACAGCACGTAGACCGTGTCGATCGTGTCGTCCGCGAACGCCGTCGTCAGTCCGGCGTGCAGGTTGGTCCCACCGGCGGGCGTCAGCGCGACGATGCGCTCGGTGAAGTCGGCCTTGACCGCCTTCGTCGCCTTTTGCAGCACGGCCGCGAACGGATTGGCCGTCGAGCCGAACGGCACGATGTTGACCATGAACGTGTCGGGGATCGAGTCGAGCACGCGGCGAAGCTGGCGCTTCGACTCCTCGAGCCGCGTCGTGCCGCCGGTGCCGATCGGCGCACTCATGCTGCCCGACGTGTCGACGACGAACACGGCGCGCGTGCTCGTCATCGGCAGGTCGTAGTAGCTGACGGTCGTCGGCGCCGCGCGGCGCGTGCGCGGTGCGTCCTTCGCGGTCTCCGGCGCCGGCGGCATCTCGAACGAGATCCGCGACTCGGCCCACCACTGCTCCCAGCGCGCGGTCTCGTGGAAGCGCATCCGCGTCAGTGCTTCGAGCGCGTCGAGCGCGTCCTCCCGCAGGCGGCCGGTCTCGCGTCCGAGGCGGCCGATCAACAGCGGAATGCTGTCGACGCGACGGACGCGGGCGAGGACCGCGTACGCGGCGGCGCGGACCGACCAGTTGCGGTCGTCGACCCCGCGCGTCGCGAACGTCACGGCCTCGTCGTCCTGCAACTCGGCGAGCAGGTCGATCGCCGTCAGGCGCGGACCGAGCTCACGCCCGCGCGCGGCGGCGATCAGGTCCTTCCGCCACTCTGGGTCGTCGCGCAGCAGCGCGTGCAGCGCGAGCAGCGCCTCGCACCGGTACTCGTGATCGCGATGGCGGAGCAGCTTGCGCAGCGGCGCGACGGCCGCCGCGTCGCCGCGCGCGCCGAGCACGCGGATCGTCGTCGTCACGACGCCACGGTCGCTGTCGGTCAGCAGTGCTGCGATCGCCGGCGTCGCGGCCGGCAG
>JAEYTU010000253.1 GCA_023433825.1 Planctomycetota bacterium | reverse complement strand
CGCGATGGGCGAGCACTTGCTGGGGCCTCCCGTGCCGCTCGCGACACCGGCCGCAAACGGCAGTCGCCAAGAAACGAACCCCACGAGCTGTGGCGTCACGCGAGAGACCGCGGCACGTCCGGCCCATCGCGGCCCGCGATCGGGCCGCCGCCCAAGGCCTCCGCGCTACGCGCAGAGGCCGACATCGCGGACCGCGATGGGCGAGCACTTGCTGGGGCCTCCCGTGCCGCTCGCGACACCGGCCGCAAACGGCAGTCGCCAAGAAACGAACCCCACGAGCTGTGGCGTCACGCGAGAGATCGCGGCACGTCCGGCCCATGCGCGAACGCTGCGAGGTGCGCTGACATGGCACGAGCATCTGCTGTCGACGTCGGCTCCCACGGCTGGAAGGCGATCGTCGTCACGACCGGAAAGAACGGACTCGCCGTGCAGCGGTTCGCGTACGTCCCGGCCGCGGAAGCCGCGGCGACGCTGGCGGCGCGCAAGTTCCCGTTGACCGGCGCCGTCGTCGGTCTCGCCGGACGCGACATGACGCTGCGGTACACGCAGGTTCCGCCGACGCCCGACTGGCAACTGCGCAACCTGATGGAACTCGAGATCCAGGATCTCGCGAGTCAGTCCGGTGGCGAACTCTCGGCGGACTACAACCTCCTCCCGGTCCAGGACGAGGAGTCCGGGATGGACACGATCCTGATGGCGCTCGCGCGGAACGACGCCCTTTCGCGCGTCGCATCGCAGGTCGTCGAGGCCGGCGGCACCGTCGTCGGGCACGTGCCGAACTGCATTGCGCTCTACAACGCGTACCTGCGTTGTGGTCCGGTCGAAGAAGACGTCGTCGTCGCGCTCGCGAACCTCGGTCACGAGACGATCGACATCGCGCTGGTCCGCGGCACCGATCTGCTGTTCGCGCGAAACCTCAGCAACGGCGGCAAGGTCCTCGACGACGCGATCGCGCAGGCCTTCAACGTCAGCGAACGGAAGGCCGAGACGTTGAAGAAGGACCTGATCGACCTCGATCCTGCGAGCCGCGGCCGGTTCGCGTCGGGCCAGGCCGAGAAGGTCACGATGGCCGCCGGTGGCGCGGCAGGAATGATCGTCGCCGCGATCCAGTCGTCGATCGCGTTCTGCAAGTCGCAGACGAAGATCGCCGACCTGCGGCTCGACAAGGTCCTGCTGTCTGGTGGCACGGCGCGCGTGCGCGGCATCAAGGGCATGCTTCGCGAGTCGTTGCGATGCCCGGTCGACACGTTCGATCCGTTCGCGAATCTCGATCTGTCGGCGCTGCCGGCGGACGAGGCCGAAGAACTCAAGCAAGCGCGCAGCGAGGCCGTCGTCGCCCTGGGTCTCGCCGCCGGTCGACTCGACGACAGCCTCTACTCGCTGCAGATCCTGCCGGAGTCGGTCAAGCGTCGGCAGCGATTCATGCAGCGGACGATCTTCGACATCGCGGCGGGTGTCGTCGCGGTGCTGCTGCTCGTCGTCGTCGCGATGCGCGCAAAGAGCAATCAGGAGGCCGCCGAACTCGCGAGGAAGCGGCTTGGCGACCAGGTCAGTGCCGCGAACAGCGCCAACGCGCGCACCGAGCGACTGCTGGAGTCCAACAAGCAACTGCGCGAGACGACCGAGGCGCTGGCTCGCAAGGCGATCCCGCTCGACGGGGTACTGCTCGTGCAACGCGCGCTGCGCGACACGCTGCCGCCCGAGGCGTGGGTGCAGAAACTCGTCGTTCGTGCGGCCAGTGCGCGCGCCGGCCGGACGAGTCAGAACCCGATCGTCGAGGTCACCGGATCGGTCAAGCCGGTCGGCGGCGTCGACGTCGGCCAGACGTTCGTCAAGTTCCGGCTCGCCTTCGCGGCGCATCCGCTGCTGCGCGGCATCGCGCAGATCACACCGAACTCCCAGGACAAGGACGGGAAGACGGTGTTCACGTTCACGGTCGACTTCACGTCGGCGGCGCCGCCGGCGAACTAGCGCGAACCACCGACCCGGGCCGACGCGCGCCGAGCGAGCGCGACCCGTGTCCTCCAAGACACTTCCCGAACCCTCTCCCCAAGTACCCCGCGAGCCGCATCGGATGGACGTTCACGACATCTGGCAGGAGAACAAGCGTTGGATCCTCGGCGTCGGACTCGGCTACGTCGTCTGGTTCGTCGCCGACAGCGTGATTGGATCGATGTTCGCCTCTGGCCCAGCGCGGGTTGCCGCTGGCAAGAGCGCCGACGCGCTGCGGACGAACGAGTACTACGGCTCCCCGGCGTTCCAGGCCGCGCAGGCCGAACAGGAGACGTTCCAGAAGGAACACGACCGGCTCGTTTCCGCGCTCGTGTTCGAGCCACCCGAGGAGTTCCGTCTCGAAGGGAAGGGAACGCCGGACGTCCTGTTCTACGAAGTCGGGCGAAGCGTCAAGAAGCGGCTGCTCGAGGCCGCCGACAACGCCAACGTCGATTGGACCGAGCGCGGCATCGCCTGGCCGACACCGAACGAGACCGACGAGTATCGAGCCGCCCTCGTCGGCCTCGCATTGCTCGACGAGGCCGGGAAGCGCCTGCTCGAAGCCCATCGTTCCGTCGTCCGGGCTCGCCCGGAGGCGCTCGGTCTCGTCGCCGTCGAGTTCTTCCGCGTCGAACCGTCGGCCGCGGCCAGACCCGGACGACGCGGCCTCGAGGAGCCGGTCGTCGAGCATCGCGTGGCGTTCAAGTTCACGGCCGACTCCGAGACCACCGAGCGTTTCCTCGAGTCCTGTCGCAGCAAGAACCCGCCGATCAGCCTCGCGCCGGAACTGACGATCGACAGCGGCAAGCTGCCGGGCGAGCCCCTTCGAGTCAGCGGCAAGCTCGTCGCCGTGCAACTGCGGCAACCGTGACGCGCCACGCACCTATTCTCTGCCTCCCTGCACCGTTCCCGACTCCACGCTCCCGAGCCGCGGGCTCCTGAGCCAATCGCAACGACCTAGACGATGGCCTTCTCGATCCGACGTGAACAAGGACTGCTGCTCGGCGTCGTGCTGATCGGAGTCTGGATCTGGTCCGACCTCGGGCGCCCGTACACGGCGCCGCGCGTGACGCCGAAGGCGAAGGCGTACGAACCGACGCCACCGCCGCTCGTCGTGCTCGCGGCCGCCAGCGAGTACCGCTCGTCGGGGCGCGACGGCTACGTCGAACCGTCCGAGACCGCACCGCTGCCGCCGCGCGCGATCGAACTGCCGCCGCTCGAACCGTTGCCGGTCGTGCTCCCGCCGCTGCGTCCCGGCGTTCATCCCACCGCGTACCACCTGCAGCGTGTGCCCGGCGGACGCATCGAGGAGTTCCGTTTCCCCGACGAGTCCGCGGGCGCCGCGGGGGGCGCTTCGAACGGACAGGCGAACGGGCCGACGCCGGGGGCGGTCGCCGGTGCAACACCCGCCGCCGGCTCCACACCGACCGCCGGGAATGGCGCCGCCGCCAACCCGCAGGGATCCGGCGAAGCCGACAAGACCTATGACCGCCTGATCACGCAGAGCGGGACCTACTACGGCTTCCTGAAGAACCAGAACCGACTTCAACTTCACGGCAAGCCCGGCCCATTCCTCGAAGCGCTGGTCTTCGATCACTACGACCCGCGGACCGGGCGACTCTCGCGCAGCGAGACGTTCGAGGCGCGCTCGACCGAGATCACGCGGATCCTGCTGGCCGACAACCTCCGCAATCAGATCGATCTCGCGAAGCGCGATCTCGGGGAGAGCGTCGACTCGCTGATCGGTCGCGCGGCTTTGCTCGAACGCGTGTTGGCGGGCGGGCGCGAATTGTCGTGGCTGTACGCCGAGGCGAAGCAGCAGGCGCTCGACTACCTGCGCATCGCGGCGAACAAGCTCGACGGCTACCTGTGGCTCGCGCGCGTCTACCGCGAGCAGGGCGACCTCGCGGAAGAACTCGCGTTCTACCAAGGACTGCCGCAAGAGATGCGGGACACGGCGTTCCAACTCCGCGGGCTGGGTCGGGTCAAGGCATTGCTCCGTCTCGACGAGGACGCCGAAGCCGACTTCCGCCGCGCGGTCGCCGCCGCCTCGTCGAACGAACCGGATCCGCGTTCGCAGGAGGCGCTCGCCGCATTCCTTGCGTCACGGAACCGAATCGCAGAAGCGCTGCCGCACGCCGAGGCCGCCCGTCGAAGTGTGATGGTGGTCCCGAGCGAGGCCGAACGCTTCGCGATCCTGGAGACGCTGCTCGGCATCCAACTGGCGCTCGGCGACATCGCCGCGGCGCGTCAGACGCACGGCGAGATGCCGTCGAGCGGCAGTTTCAACTCCGCGCACCAGTTCCTGCGCGGTGCGATCGCCTACGCGGCCGGCGACCACGCGGCGGCGCGACCAGCGCTCGAAGCCGGGTTAGCGGCGCGCCAGGACGAAGCAGCACTCGGACTCGCCGTGCTGCAGATCCTCGACAAGGAGTGGGTGGCGGCGCGGACCGCACT
>JAEYTU010000183.1 GCA_023433825.1 Planctomycetota bacterium | reverse complement strand
CGCGTCGCGGAGTGGGCCGTCGTCGGGCCACGGGCGGTCCGGCGGCAGTGCGAGTTCGATTCGGAACGGTGCGGCGTGCGTCGCGAACTTCGACACGTGACGCAGCGCCTGCGCGTCGACGACGTCGACGGCGGCGCGCGCGCTGCGCTTCAGTGCGAACATCGACGCGTCGAGCGACGTTCCGAGGTTGGCGCGCAGTTCGGGGACCAGCTCGTGGCGGATCCAGTTGCGGGCGAATCGGACGTCGGCATTCGTCGGATCCTCGATCGGCGTGACGCCGGCCTCTTCGAGCAGCCGCGTCAGCGTGCGGCGCCGCGTCTCGAGGAGCGGGCGAACGAGCAGCACGCCGGGCGCGAGCACGCGAAGTTCCGGAACGCCGGCGAGCCCGCGCGGACCGGTCCCGCGCAGCATCCGGAACAGAACGGTCTCGAGGTCGTCGTCGGCCGTGTGCGCGGTCAGCACCGTTCCGGCGTCGTGGTCGCGCGCCGCGGCGACGAGGGCTGCGTACCGCGCGTCGCGCAACGCCGCTTCCGACGGCGGCGACGGCCACGGGGGCAATTCGGTTCGCGAGAACGGCAAGCCGAGCGCGTCGGCGAGTCGCGCGACGACGTCGGCATCGCGCGCCGAGTCCGCTCGCGCGCGGTGATCGACGTGCGCGAGGATCGGCGGCGCCGGCAGCGACCCGCGGCGGTGCAGTTCGGCGACGACGAGCGAAAGCGCGGTCGAGTCGGTGCCACCCGACACGGCGACCAGCAGGCGGGGGCGCGACGCGAGCGTCTCGTAGCGGGACAGCGCCTTGGCGACGCGTGTGCACAGCGCATCGAGCAATCGCGCAGACGCCATCGCTATACTCCGCGCCCTTTTCTGCCGCCGACGCGCGGCTCGCTCGCCCAGAGGATCCGGACGGAAGTCATGAAAGTCGCCATCAACGGTTTCGGACGCATCGGTCGCCTCGTGTTCCGCATCCTGCAGGAACGCGGTCATCAGGTCGCGATGATCAACGACCTCGCCGATGCGAAGTCGCTCGCGCACCTGCTGAAGTACGACTCGGTGCACGGGCGCTATCCCGGCACCATCACCGCGACCGAGACGAGCATCGTCGTCGAGGGAAAGACGATCCACACCGCGAAGGAGAAGGACCCGGCGAAGCTGCCGTGGGGCCAGCACGGGATCGACTTCGTCGTCGAGTCGACCGGGGTGTTCACGTCGCGCGCCGACTGCATGAAGCACGTCGAGGCCGGCGCGAAGCGCGTTCTGCTGACCGTTCCGCCGAAGGACGAGGTCGACGCGATGGTCGTCATGGGCGTCAACGAGAAGACGCTGAAGGCCGAGCACAAGATCATCAGCAACGCGTCGTGCACGACGAACTGCCTGGCGCCGCTCGCGAAGGTGCTGCACGACACGTTCGGCATCGAGCGCGGACTGATGACGACGATCCACGCGTACACGAACGACCAGAACATCGCCGACATGATCCACAAGGACATGCGGCGCGCGCGCGCCGGCGCGATCAACGTCATCCCGACGACGACGGGTGCCGCCCGCGCGGTCGGGGTCGTCATTCCCGAGCTGAAGGGCAAGCTCGACGGCTTCTCGCTGCGCGTCCCGGTACCGGACGGCTCGATCGTCGACCTCACCGTGAACTTGAAGCGCAGCGTGACGGTCGCCGAGGTCAATGCCGCGCTGAAGGCCGCGGCCGAGGGCGCCTACAAGGGCATCCTCCGCTACACGGAGGATCCGATCGTCTCGACCGACATCGTCGGTGACTCGCACAGTTCGATCGTGGACGGGCTCAGCACGATGGTCTGCGACGGCGGCAAGATGGTGAAGGTGTTCAGCTGGTACGACAACGAGTGGGGCTACAGCACGCGCGTCGTCGACCTGATGGAACTCGCGGCGAAGCTGGCCTGAGGCGTGGCGATGGCCAAGCGACTGACCGACCTCGCGTTGAAGGGCAAGCGCGTGCTCGTGCGCGTCGACTTCAACGTCCCGCTCGACGACGACGGCAAAGTGACCTCCGACGCGCGGATCCGCGCCGCGTTGCCGACGATTCGCGCGATCCTCGCGGCCGGTGGTCGGCCGGTGCTGATGTCGCACCTCGGACGTCCGAAGGGTGGCAAGCGCGAGGCGAAGTTCGCGATGAAGCCGGCGGCCGATCGGCTGCGCGAGTTGCTCGGCGTGCCGGTCGAGACGGTCGACGACTGCATCGGCGCGGCGGCCGAGGCGGCGGCGGCGAAGCTGGCGCCCGGCAGCGTGCTCGTGCTCGAGAACCTGCGGTTCCACGCCGAGGAGGAGAAGGGCGACGCCGCGTTCGCGAAGGCGCTCGCGAAGCTCGGCGACGTCTACGTCAACGACGCGTTCGGGACGGCGCACCGCGCGCACGCCAGCGTCGCCGGCGTTCCGGCGTTGTTGCCGTCGGCGGCCGGGTTGTTGATGCAGGCAGAGCTCGACGCGTTCCAGAAGGTGCTCGACGCACCGGAGCGGCCGTTCGTCGCGATCCTGGGCGGCGCGAAGGTCAGCGACAAGCTGCCGGTGCTGCGCCATCTGCTGGCGAAGGTCGACGTGATGATCGTCGGCGGCGCGATGGCGTACACATTCTTGAAGCAGCAGGGCGTCGCGATCGGCAAGTCGCGGTGCGAGACCGAACTGCTCGAGGAGGCCGGGAAGGTCGTCGAGGCGGCGCGCGCGCGCGGTGTGAAGCTGCTGCTGCCGACCGACCACGTCTGCGCGGCGACGTTCGCCGAGGACGCGAAGCCGAGCGTGCACGGGCCTGGGATTCCGGACGACGCGATGGGGCTCGACATCGGGCCGAAGTCGATCGACGCGTTCCGCGCGTCGATCGCGACGGCGAAGACGATCGTCTGGAACGGGCCGATGGGCGTGTTCGAGTGGGCGTCGTTCGCGAAGGGCACCGAGGGTGTCGCGCGCGCGGTCGCGGCGTCGAAGGGGTTCTCGGTCGTCGGCGGCGGCGACTCGGTCGCGGCGATCGAGCAGTTCGGTCTCGAGGGTGACATCGATCACGTCTCGACCGGCGGCGGTGCGAGTCTCGAACTGCTCGAGGGACGCACGCTGCCCGGCGTCGCGGCGCTGCGGTGAGTGCGACGCGGCCGATCCGGATCGCGCCGTCGCTGCTGAGCTGCGACTTCGCGCGGTTGGCCGACGAGATCGCGCGCGTCGAGGCGGCCGGCGCCGACTGGCTGCACGTAGACGTCATGGACGGACACTTCGTGCCGAACCTGACGATCGGCCCGCCGGTCGTCGCCGCGATCAAGAAGGTCGCGACGCAGCCACTCGACGTTCATCTGATGATCGACGACCCGTGGACCTACGGGCCGCGGTTCCTCGATGCCGGTGCCGACGTGCTGACGATCCACGTCGAGGTCGCCGAGCGCGGCGACGGCGTGGCGCTGCTGCAGTCGATCCGTGCGCGCGGCGCGCGCGCCGGGATGGCGCTGAACCCCGACGCCGACGTGCGGCGGCTCGCGCCGTACGTTCCGCATCTCGATCTCGTGCTCGTCATGAGCGTGTTCGCCGGGTTCGGCGGGCAGAAGTTCATGCCCGAGGTGCTCGGCAAGGTCGCGGTGTTGCGCGGCGAGTTGGGTTTCACCGGCGACGTCGAGATGGACGGCGGCATCGGCGTCGACACGATCGCCGCAGCCGCCTCCGCCGGTGTCGACGTCTTCGTCGCCGGCTCCGCGATCTTCGGCGCCGCCGACATCCCGTCGCGGATCCGCGACCTTCGCTTGCGCGCGCTTGCTGCGAGAAAGTGAAACAAAGGTGCCTGGCACCTTTGTTTCACTTTCTCGCTATCCTCCGCGCCTTCGGACCACCACTCCCTGCGACAGGACCCGACACGTCATGGCCTGGACACGATTCGGCAAGAAGAAGGACATGCCCGGCGGGCTGTGGATCAAGTGCGAGAACTGCGGAACGATGCTGTTCCGCAAAGAGTTCGAGGCCAAGCAGCGGGTCTGCAGTTCGTGCGGCTACCACTTCACGCTGCCCGGACGCGACCGCATCGCGATCACGGCCGACCCCGACAGCTTCGTCGAACACTTCACCGATCTGGTCGCCGAGGACCGCCTCGGCTTCGTCGACAAGGTGCCGTACGCGCAGAAGATCGCCGACACGCAGAAGAAGACCGGCGAGAAGGACGGAATGATCGTCGGCACCTGCACGGTGAAGGGCCTCCCGATCGTGATCGGCGTCATGAATTTCACGTTCCTCGGCGGCTCGATGGGGATGGTCGTCGGCGAGAAGGTCGCACTCGCCGTCGAGCTCGCGCAGCACCGCAAGGTCCCGCTGGTCCTGTTCGCCTGCTCCGGCGGCGCGCGCATGCACGAAGGCGCGATCTCGCTGATGCAGATGGCGAAGACCTGCGCCGCGCTGTCGCGCCTGAACGCGACCGGGGGGTTCTCGATCTCGGTCATGACGCACCCGACGACCGGCGGCGTGAC
>JAEYTU010000245.1 GCA_023433825.1 Planctomycetota bacterium | reverse complement strand
CCACCCATGCATCGAAGCTCGACTCGCGCAGCAGTTCGTTGATCCGCTTGTAGAACGGATGCCCGGGAGACCTCGGCATCTGCGTCGCCGCAACGAACAACTCCTGCTGCTTCTCGTCCTGTCGTTTACCCAGCGCCATCGTTCGAAATCCTCCGCGCTGTCTCTACGTACCAAGCCTTAGCGATGGTTGAGCGAAGTCGAGTTTTTCAACGGGCTGATAGCCGCCGCGGCTGCGGCGCGGTAGCCGCGCACGCGGACGGGGCGGACGAGTGCCGGCGCGCATCGCGATCGCGGCGTGACGCGCGTCCGGTGTCGGTGTGGTGAGCGACCACCAGCGCCTGCTCGACTTGGTCGCGACGCATCGGAAGCAGAACATCCCCGGCGCACGTCCGAACACTTAATGCGGCGACCACACGGGTGCGTCCGGTGCCGCGCCCGCGAGAGCGCGAACCTCCGCATCCCGTCGGCGTCGGTCCGGCGTTTTCGCAGCGTCGATCTCCACGAACGAACGGAACCGACTCTTCCCTTGCGCGATCGCAGCCGTGTGCTCGTGCTGACCCACCTCGCGCATCCGTTCTTCGGCCGCGCGAAGCACCGGCGCCGTTGCGACGACGAACGGAATCAACGTCCGGCGCAGATCCGGCGCCAGGTAACGATCCGCCGGATTGAGCCGCTCGTCGCGAAACAACGTGCTCGCGTCGTCGACCCGCCCTGCGAGCAGATCGTCACCGAGTCGCGTCCGCAGCCGCGGGAACGTCTCCCACTCGGCGTCGACGACGCGCACGGTCGCGGCGCCGGCCGACAGCCCGACCGGCAACGCACGTCGCAGGCGGTCGAGCCCGCGATGCAGCTGCGCGCGCACCGTGCCGTCCGGACGCTCCAGCACCCGTGCGATCTCAGCCGGGTCGAGTCCGTGCACCAGATGGAGCCTCAGCACAGGTCGGTACGGCTCGGCGATGCGGTCGATGGCCACCGCAAGTGCTCGCGTCCACTCGCGCGCTTCGACCTCGGCACCTGGATCGACAACGTCGCCCGGTCGTGGCGGCCCCGCAACGACGGCTCGCCGCGCACGGCGGCGCGCCGCGCGCGCGTGGTTCGTCAGGATCCCATCGCAGCCCGCGATCGGGCCGCAGCCCAAGGTCTTCGCGCTACGCGCGAAGACCGACATCGCGGGCCGCGATGGGACAGTGCTTGCCGGGGCCTTCCGTGCCGCTCGCGACACCGTCGGCAAACGGCCAACGCCGAGGAACGCACGCCGAAAACTGTCGCGCCCCGCGAGGAATCGCGGCACTACCGGCCCAACCAACCAAGGCACGACACGATGCTGCGGATCGAACGTCGCCGCCGCCTCGATCGCCGTCACGAACGTCGCCTGCAGCAGGTCCTCGGCCGACGCCTCGACGGACGCGAGGTGCCGCGCGAGCCCGAGCAGTTCCGGCGCCGTGCGGTCGTAGACCGAAGCCAGCGCCCGGGGATCGCCGGTGCGACGGAACCGGCGGAACGCGCGATCGACGCCAAGTGCGAACACACCGGCACTGGACCCGAGCGGCGCGTCGCGTTGCACCCTGCATTCGGAATCCGCACACGACCGCGGATCGGCGTCGCCGTTCGCCGTCGTTCGCCGTCGTTCCCCGCCGCGCGCACGTGCTGTAAGGAACCTCCATGCCCGACTTCCGCTTCCAACCGCTGTTCGAGCTCGGCGCGCACGACACGCCGTGGCGCCGGCTGACCGACCGCCACGTCGGCGTCGTGAAGGCCGCCGGACGCGAGTTCCTGACCGTCGAACCGCAGGCACTGACCGAGCTGACGGCGACCGCCATCCGCGACATTTCGCATCTCTTCCGCTCCGGTCACCTCGCGCAACTGCGCGCGATCCTCGACGACGGCGAGGCCTCGGCGAACGACCGCTTCGTCGCATTGCAGATGCTGAAGAACGCGAACGTGTCCGCCGGCATGGTGCTGCCGTCGTGCCAGGACACCGGGACGGCGATCGTCATCGGCAAGAAGGGGCAGCACGTCCTCGTCGGCGGCGGCGACGGGTCCGGCGCGGCGGACGACGACGAGACCGCGATCGCGCGCGGCGTCTACCGGACCTTCACCGACACGAACCTGCGCTACTCGCAGATGGCGCCGCTCGACATGTATCGAGAGGTCAACACCGGCGACAACCTGCCGGCGCAGGTCGAGCTCTACGCGACGCCCGGCGACGACTACCGCTTCCTGTTCGTCACGAAGGGCGGCGGCTCGGCCAACAAGACGTTCCTGTTCCAGGAGACGAAGGCGCTGCTCAATCCGAAGGCGTTGCTGGCGTTCATCGACCGCGAGACGCGCCGGCTCGGGACGGCGGCGTGCCCGCCGTATCACCTGGCGATCGTCATCGGCGGCACGTCGGCCGAGATGACGTTGAAGACCGTCAAGCTCGCCAGCACGCGCTACCTCGACACGCTGCCGACGAACGGCAACGAGAAGGGGCGCGCATTCCGCGATCTCGCGCTGGAGGCCGAGGTGTTGGCCATCACGCGCAAGAACGGGATCGGGGCGCAGTTCGGCGGCAAGTACTTCTGTCACGACGTTCGTGTGATCCGCCTGCCGCGTCACGGCGCGTCGTGTCCGGTCGGCATCGGCGTGTCGTGTTCCGCAGACCGTCAGGCGCTCGGCAAGATCACGCGCGACGGCGTGTTCCTGGAGCAGCTCGAGACCGACCCGGCGCGGTTCCTGCCCGACGTCGGCGATGCGCAGATCGCGCCAGACGTCGTGCGGATCGATCTGACGCGCCCGATGGCCGAGATCCGCGCGACGCTGTCACGGCATCCGATCAAGACGCGGCTGTCGTTGACCGGTCCGATGATCGTCGCGCGCGACATCGCGCACGCGCGGATCAAAGAACAGTTGGACCGCGGCGAGCCGCTGCCGCAGTACCTGAAGGACCACGTCGTCTACTACGCCGGCCCGGCGAAGCGTCCTGACGGCTACGCGTCGGGCTCGTTCGGCCCGACGACGGCCGGCCGGATGGACGCGTACCTCGCGCAGTTCCTCGCCGCCGGCGGCAGTCACGTCACGCTCGCGAAGGGCAATCGCAGCAAGGCCGTGACCGACGCCTGCAAACAGTTCGGCGGCTTCTATCTCGGTTCGATCGGTGGTCCGGCGGCAATCCTTGCGCAGGACAGCATCACGAAGGTCGACGTGCTCGACTTCGCCGACCTCGGGATGGAGTCGATCTGGCGGATCGAGGTGAAGGACTTCCCGGCGTTCCTCGTCGTCGACGACAAAGGGAACGACTTCTTTGCGTGACGGTGTTCCTCGTCGCGGCACCCTTCCGTGCCTTCGACCGTCACACGTCACCGCGAGTGCCGCCCAAGCACTCCTAATATGGCCCAGAGCCGCTTACTGCGCGCGAACGGACCTGGCAGCGCGCGAAAGTAGAACGCGTCCGGGTGACGGGTTAGCAGCGATTCAAGGACATGCAGAGCTGCCCCGCGAACCGTATGGACACGAATCTGGCGGTCCGATGCCAGCAACGTCATCCATCCTCCCGGCCACTCGGGGTCGGGCTGGTGCATGGTCCTCACGAGCCAGCCGACGATGTCCTTGGCGAGCACAAAGGCGTCGTTGTCTTTGATCAGCCACGATAAATACATGTCGTTCTGCGACGCCGGGCGCTCCGCGACGCGATACGCAAACGTATCCCAGAGCCCCTTCTCCCATGCCAGGGCGGTTGCTTGCCAACCAGTGGCCTGCATCAGCTCTGAGAGTTGCGTGATTGCATGACCCATCATTGGCGTGTGCCGCTGAATCGCGATGCGACCCCCGACAACACGCACGTACCACCAATCTCTATCCACTCCTTTACCGCGTTGCGCACACGCAATCACTCGTTCCCCGAGCAGCGAACGACTTCGCTCCCACTCGTCTCTTGAAGGCGCCGCCCCGCCGGTGCCAATGCTGATGCAGATGTGCCCATCGAGGACCAACTGGACCGTCAGGTGTGCTTCAGAGTACGTCAGCGAGGTGACCACGCCCTCGAACACCGTGTCTGCTAGAGCAATCTGGACGACGAAGAACTGCTCGTCGTCGTGATAGGGGACCGCGACGAACGATACGGGTCCTGTGCATGCTTGGAGGATCGCCATCGCAACGACTCCGGTGGCGGCCCTGTATGACAGCTCTCGTGGCACAATCGTATAACCTATCCAATAGATCGCAGCGCTTAGTCTCCGAGACTCATGCTTGGGGCAATGGCAGAAAGCACCTCGATCGATATCGGATGCCTCCTCTCATCCCACGCGGAACCGGTGCGCGGAATCAACTTCTTCGGTGATGCCACTTCCGGCCAACAGCACTCCGATTCGACAAGACCGGCGAATGTGCAGAGCAGGCACAGCTCTTCGCTATTCAGTCTGTCACCGTCGACAAGTCCTCTGTCCGGGAGTTCCGTATCTCGCATCAACCCGTCCCCGTAATGGGGATTTCGACCCCATTCTTCTGGACCCGGGTGCGTCCCGAATAGAATGTGCCCTATCTCGTGAGCAATCACGGAGAGATACGGCTCTCCTCCTTGCGAACTGCGCTGAGTCGCGTCCCCAACGTCGATCGTTAGATCGGCGTCATGCGCTGTGCCTTCCTTCAATGGCGTGCTGCAGTCGATACGAATATTTACGACTCTGCCCGTTTTCGCGTCGGCAACCGGTTCGGGATGCCAGACAAGCCTCACTTCAACGGATCGCTTTCCGATCATCGGCTCAGGACAATAACAGTCGCCCGCGAGCTTTTGCATCGCGCGTTCGAAAGTTGCCACTGCTCCCTGCAATTCAGCGTCGCCGCATCGGTTATCTGGGTTCTTTGACTCTTTGGCCGTAACAGAGACATGCACGAGAATCACGGCCTTACACTGATAGTTCTGATTCTCTACGATTGACTTCAATACGCTTACTGCTCCTCCTCCGAAAGGCTGCCCGTTGGGCTTGGTCGCTCGCGACAATTGCGCATACGAAATATCTTCAATCTTGCCATCCTTCCGCTTCCGTCCGCCGGGAACCTTGTCAGTGGACTTGATGCCGTCAGGCCCAATCTTAACTCGCCCTGTTGCTCCGTCCCGCAAGTTCTTGGTCGAGAAGTTCATGAAGAACTCGTCGTCCTGCTTCCTCCAAGCGTAACCACCCAGGGGAGGGACCAACCTTCCATTAATCTGCACCATATAGCTTCCGAGAACTCTCGCGATGTAGAGTCTGGCAAGGTTGAATCCGCCGTTCGTCGAATCTATTTACATAGACAATGTCTGGAGCGACACACTATAGGCGAGATGTGTTGACGCTCAGCGCAATCACCGTGGCACTTCCCCCGGCCGTCACCTTGAACCGCACATACGCACTCGCAATGCTCCCGAAACCGGTGACTGTCATATTGGAGCCGACACCCTGACTGCCGAATGTCGACGCCTTCGACTTCCAATTCTCGAGGTCATTGCTTTCGAAGACCTCGACACCGCCTGCCGCCAGTGCTCCGGAGAACACCGTGATCGTAAGGCTGAGCGCGTTGTCGCCGCCCATGGCAACGGGTTGAGAGAATTCGACCGCCGAGGCGGCCAATCCGAGTCGTGTCCAAACGTCTGTCTGCATCTTTCCTTCCTCCTCACAAGTTCGCAGTGCTCAGCGATGCGCTCAGCACGCAGGATGCCGTGATCTCAGCTGTCAGCACGAGCCTGAGTCTGCCGAACCTCGTCGTGCTCCCGCTGAACACTGCGGACCAGTACCCGAACCCGATGGCCTCCAGGGGCGACCCCACGCCGACCCATGTCTGCAAGTCGTTGCTGACTTCCAGGTGCGCGTCGATCTGGAAGTTGTCCGGCAGAGTGCATCCTTCGATCACGAGGTCGACGACGACGGCATTGCCATCGTAGATCGGCCAAGCCGACGTCGAATGCGTCCCGACCGCTGGCGGCCCTTCGTCCTCGACGGCATCCACCGTGATACGGCGCCGATTCGAGCCGTTCGGCGCCCCGATGACACCAGTCGTGCTGCAGTCAGTACATGCCATGTCACACCCCAACGACGTTCGCGTTCCGAAGCGGGCCGAGTCCCGAAACCCAGCGACCGGCCTGCGGTCGAGTGCGGCGCTCGACGAGATCGGTCATCCAACACGCTCACCGGCGAGGGAGGGGGCTCCCGCGATGATTTTCCTCCGGATCCCCGCGATGGCTTCTCGAACCGCCTTCGGCGAGATCCCAAGCTCCCTGGCGATCGCCTTCTTGGGACTGCCCGCCGCGAGGCCTTCGCAGACCAAGCGTTGGCGATCCGTCAACTGGGCTCGGACCGGCGCAACCCGACTGGCCTTGGGACGGTTCGATGCCGGATCTCCGACCTCGACTGCGGCACACACCGCGTCGAGATCGACCGTCATCCGCTTCGGTCCACGGCCGCGTTCCCGTAGCAGGTCGATGACCCGCGAACGGACGCGAACGACCAGTACGGCCTCGACTCCGCTCATGAGGACACCCGTGATGCACGCGCAGAGGACCTCGTGACAGGCTCGTTCCACTGCGTCTTCGACGATCGGCGGGTCCGAACAGATGCGTCGCGCCGTCCTCAGCGCCAGCCGGTGCCATCCCGTCCAATCCACTTCGCTCTCGCGGTCTCCCTGCATCGCCCGCGGACGGTGTCGAGGGCGAACGCGTCGGTCAAGCCCCGAACGACGCACGGGCGCAACGCCAGGGCCGACGGATCTGCGCCGCGCGTCACCACCTCACCGCCCGACCTTCACCGTGACGAACACCGCGA
>JAEYTU010000152.1 GCA_023433825.1 Planctomycetota bacterium | reverse complement strand
GCGAAGCTCGGACACGACGTCCACGTGTTCGCCGGATCGACGACGAAGGGCACGACGCACACCGAGCACGAGGGTGTGCGCGTGACGCGCATCAAGCAGGACGGCTGGTTTCAGCGACTGACGAAGGCGCTCGGCGACCGCCGCTGCTGGTGGACGAAGAACCGACTGGAGACGGCCTACGCGGCGTACTGCTCGATCCGCCGCGCACTGGACCGCGGCGAGACGTTCGACTTCCTCGAGATGCCCGAATGCGGCGGCGACGGCGCGATCACGAACACGCTGCTGCCGATCCCGACGGCCGTCCGATTCCATTCGCCGGCGCGGCTGATCATGGGGATCTACGACACGCCGCGAATGGACCGCGAACTGACCGCGTGGGTCGAGCAGGTTGCGATCCAGACGGCGTCGGTTCGCACGTCGTGCTCGCAGTTCCTCGCCGACGAAGTCCGCGCGCGGATGGGCGTCGCGGCGCCGGTCCACGTGATCCCGAACGGGATCGACCTCGCGCTGTTCGACCGCGACGAGGGGATCGACGTGCACGAGCGCTTCGGGATCCCGCGCGACGGCGTCAAGGTGTTCTTCGCGAACCGCATGGAGGAGCGGAAGGGCATTCACCTCGTCCGTGAGATGGCGCTGCACGTCCTGAAGCAGCATCCGCACGTCCACATGGTGTTCGCCGGGAACGACCTGTTCGGGTTCATGGAGAAGCGGATCCTGCCGGAGATCCGCGCCGCCGGGCTCGGCAAGCGCTTCCACTACGTCGGCCAACGAACGCTGCCCGAAGTGCGCGCGATCCTGAAGCACGTCGACGTGTTCCTGATCCCGAGCCTGTGGGAGAACGCGCCGTACTCGTGCCTCGAAGCGATGTCGGCCGGTCGGGCGATCGTGTCGTCGGACTGCGGCGGAATGCCCGAGCTGATTCGCAACCGCGAGACCGGGCTGCTCGCCCGCAACAACGACGGGCCGTCGTTCGTGCGCGCGCTGGACGAAGCCGTCTCGGACGCCGCGCTTCGGGATCGGATGGGTCGCGCTGCGCGTGCCGAAGTCGAGGCGCGCCTGACCGATGTCGTCGTCGCGCAACGCAGCGTCGAGGTCTACCGCGGCTGGCTCGATGCGAACGTTCGTCGCGCGTGAGCTCCGGCGGTAGAGTCCCGCGCCCTTGGAAACCGAGCATTTCGCTCCCGGAGCCAGAACCATGTCCCCGATCCGCACTCTCGTCGTCGTTGCTTCCCTCCTCCTCACCGTCGCCGCTTGCGGCTCGAAGACCGGCGTCGCCGGCACCTATGAACTCGATGCCTCGGGCATGAAGGCGTCGATGGACAAGCTGATGCAGGAGCAGCTCGCGAAGCTGCCAGAGGACCAGCGCGAGGCCGCGAAGTCGATGATGGGCGGGATGATGCCCGACTTCAGCAAGGTCAAGGGAACGATGACGCTGAACGCCGACGGCACGGCGACGTCGGTCGGCACGTTCGACGGCAAGACCGAAGAGAAGGGCACCGGCACCTGGAAGCAGGAAGGCCAGAAGGTCACCGTCTCGATGAAGAAGGACGGCGAGGCGACGGCGGAACCGATGGCGATGGACATCCGCGGCAACGACCTCGTCGCGACGCAGGAGCAGCAGGGCGTGAAGATGGAGCTGGTCTTCCGCCGCAAGTGATCGCGAGGCGCGCGCGCCGAATCAGCGCGCGAACCACAGAATCGCGAACGCCGCCGACGCCACGTTGGCGGCCCCGGCCACCGCCGCCGCGCGGAGCCCGCTGACGCCGAGGATCGCGCGGTACCACAGCGCCTCGACGACGACGACGCCGACCTCGACGACGAACCAGTCGACCGGCGTCGTCCAGAGCAGCACGGTCCCGATCGGATGCGTCAGCAGGTTCGCCGCGATGCAGACCTGCAGCCACCGCGCGAGTCGCGCGCGCGGGACGCGACACCCAACTCCAAGGGCCGCGACGACGAGCGACTCGATCGCGAGCGTTCCGGCGAACGTCCACAGCCACGTCGTCATCGGCGACGCAGCAGTCGGACCAGTGCCGTGAGGCCGGCGGCGGCGGCGCCGATCAGCACCGCGATCGACACGCCGCGGCCGGGGACCTCGCCGTCGGCGTCGAAACGCTTCGTCTCGATCTCGGCGACCTTCAGCGTCTCGGCGTCGACGGTCTCGATGCGCAACGTCGTGACGACTCGCGCGGTCGAGTCACCGATCGCGACGGTGGCGACCTGCGCGACCGGGATCGGCGACGACGGATGCGCCTTCTTCCATTCGGCCGGCACCGGATGCGGCGGCAGGGGATCCCCGTCGCGGATCGCGTAGAGCTTCGTTCCGTACTTGCTGGAGAACGTGAACGGCGCGCCGGGTTCGACGGCGTGGACGCCGTGGAATCCGCGCGTCGGGGTCGCGACCAGTCGCCATCCCGCCAATGCCGGCGACGCCTCGACGACGAGTTCGTGGACGACGGCCCGGTGCCCCATCGGCAGGATGTCGGGTGCAGGGGGCACGGCGGCGGCCGTCAACAGCAGAGATGCAGGGAGCGCGAGCAGCAGGGGTCGGTGTGCAAGTTTCATAGGGGGCGCGGGAATGCAGTCCGTGGCGCAAAGATCCCGGCGACGCATCATGCCGCGATGTCCGATCCGCGCTGGCTGACCGCCGCGATGCTGGTCCTGCTCTCGGCGCTGGGCGTCGTGTCGCTGCCCGATGCGCTGACGCTCGACGACGCGTGGACGCACTTCCGCACCGCGCGGAACGTCGCCGCCGGCGCCGGTCCGGTGTTCACACCCGGAGACGGCGTGATCGGCAGCACGTCGGTCCTCTACGTCCTGTTGCTCGGCGCGCTGGCCGCGCTGTCGAGCGTTCCGACGTATGCGGTCGCCGCCGGACTGCACGTCGCGTCGGTGCCGTTGCTCGGCTGGCTCGCGCGTCGGCTGACGCCGCCGCAGGCGTTCGCCGGACTGGCATGGCTGACGCCGGTGCTGTTCGTGCGGTTGCCGTACGTGCGCGACTGCGCCGGCATGGAGATGCCGCTCTACGTCGCGACGGCGCTCGGCGCGGTCCTGCTCGCGAACGCCGGCCGACTTCGCGCGCTCGGCGTCGTGTTGACGTTGTTG
>JAEYTU010000144.1 GCA_023433825.1 Planctomycetota bacterium | reverse complement strand
GGCGTCGCGTGCGCCGAGGACGAACGTGCGCCCCCACAGCAGTGGATTCGTCAGGCTCGTCGCCGCGAGCGGAAGTCCGCCCGACGGGCCACAGCCGGCGGGGCCGAAGTTCGTCTGCGGGCTGTCGCACAGGAACGTCGCATCGAGCGTCACGTTGCCGGGCGGCTGTCCGTGCACGAGGACGTCGACGAGCAGCGCGGTTCCCGGCGTCGCGAGGTAGCGAAACGACTGATCGAGCGGAATCTGCAGATGGAACGGGTTCGGGCGTCCGGGGGCAGAGTGCGGCGGAAGGTTGTGCAGGCGGCGTTGGAAGACCGTCGCGGCGTCGACACCGATGTTCGCTGCGTAATCGTCGCGGATCGCGACGATGCCCTGCGCGAGCGTCGACAGGTGCACTTCGAGGTCGACGGACTTGCCGGTCGTCGTGACGTTCTCGTCGAGTCGGTACCCGAGCGCCGTGATCGTGACCGGCCCCTGGAACGACAGGTTCTCGTAGGCGGATTGCGTCCGCATCGGCACCGAGCGGCCGAACGGGACGTTCGTGAAGCCGCTGGCTTCGACGTTCGCCGCCGAGGGCGGAATCACGAGCGTCGACTGCGCGCGAACGACGGTGGCGGCGGACAGGACGAGCAGCGTGAGGGTCGCGATCCTTGCCATGGCAGCAGGCGTATCGGCCATGGCGCATCACGGCCTTGACCCGCGGGAGGCAGTCGGTCGAACACGGACCGTGACCGCCCCCGAAGGCTCCCGCGTCGACGTCCTGGCCCTCGTCGGCGCGACGACGGTCGTCGCCGGGATGCTGCCGATCCTGCATGCCGCCGGTGTCAACGTCGATGTCGTCACGACGCTGCGCGATGGGCTGCGCGCGTTCGTCGCCTGCGGCGGGCATCAGGTCCTCGTGCTCGGCCCCGACTTGCGGCCGTCGCTCGCGACGCAGGCCGTCACGCAACTTCGCTCGGTCGACCCGGAGTTGCTGGTCGTCGCCTACGGCGAGATCGGGCGCGATGGTTCGGACGCGCGGATGCGGCGGATCCCGGGGTTCGCGCCGTCGTCGCGGGCCGGCGCCGGAGCGCTGCTGAAGGTCATCCGGGCGCGGATCGGCTGAGTCGGACGCGCTCGCGCGCCTGTTCGACGATGGTCGTGTAGTTGGGGCTGAACAGGTGCGAGAGCAACCTGTCGAATCGTGCCGAGAGCATCCACAGCGCGTACTCCTCGCCGCGGTGCTCGCCGCGCCAATCTTCGCTTTCGGTCACCCGGTCGAGCATTTCGGCCAGGACGATCGCCTCGTCGTTGGTCAGCGTCAGTGTGAGCACGTCAGTCTCCCCCGCCCGACAACTCGTGGAGCCGACGACGCGCGGCGTGGATCGGATCCTCGTTCGATTCGGTCGCTGGCGCATCGCGCAGTTCGACGTCGAGCCGATCGACGACCCGCTGCAAGACGATCGGCTCCGCGGGATCGACGCTCGTGAAACCCCCGGCGAGCCATCGCGCGAACACGTCGCGGATCACGCGCGCCTCGTCGTCGGAGAACGTCAGCGCGTGGTCGTTCGGGTCCGTCATCGCAGCCTCACATCCCAAGCGTCCGCCGCAACGACGTCCACATCGCACCGGCGTCGGGCATTCGCGCTTCGCCGATCGGGACCATCGCGCGCGCGGCGTCGTGATACCCGAGTCCGTCGAGTGCGAGCGCCAGCGCGACGAACGCCTGCGGGTGCTTCGCGCCGGTGCGGACGACGGTCCGCGCGGCGAGGGGCAACGCCGCGGCGGCGTCGTCGGGCAGCGAATCGTCCGGATCGACCAGCGCGTAGGCGGCGCGCGCGTTCGCGGCGACGTCGTCGGGGGTCGCGCGCGCACGCCGAACGATCTCGGCGCGATGCGCGGCGGGATCGTGGGTCTCGAGCACGTTCAGCAGCAGTCGCAGCGCGTACGGGTGCTCCGGCTGCAGCGCGAGCGCGTCGCGCAGGAACGGGATCGCCCCGGCGAGGTCACCGGCCGTGTAACGCCAGTGCGCGTTCATCACGTTGACCTCGGTGCGCCAACGCGCGTCCGGCGAGCGTTCGACGACGGCGAGAGCCTCGCGCGCCGCGTCGATGTCGCCGGCGTTCGTCAGGACGCTGGCACGCTCCAGCGCCGCGTAGACGTTCGTCGGATCGATGCGGAACGCCTCCGCGAACTCGGCGGCGGACTCCTCGGCGCGGCCGGCGTACTTCAGTTCCTGGGCGTAGATCGTCCGGACGAACGCATCGTCGGGGCTCTCGTCGACCATCAGGCGGCCAGCCGCCAGCGCAGCGTCGCGATCGCCGCGACCCTGTGCGATGACGAACTGCAATCGGCCGAGTCCGCGCACGTTCGGCTCGTTGCGGACGATCCGATCGAACGCCGCCTGTGCACGCTCGGGATCGATGCGGCTCCACGCCGTCGCCGCCGTGAACCACGTGTCCGGTTCGTCCGGCCACAGTGCCTCCAACGCGCCGATCGCACTCGCGACCCGCGCGCGGTCGGACGAGTTGCTGGCCGAGCCGGCGACCATCGACAGGAACAGCGCCCGCGGGCGCGGGCTCAACAGCGCGGCGCGTTCGTAGTGTTGCGTCGCGAGCACGTGGCGCCGCTCGTCCCACTCGGCGGCGTAGCTCTCGCGAAGCCCAGCCAGGAACTCGTCGATCGCGTGGGCTCGCACCGGTGGCATCGGCGGGAGTTCCTTCGGCGGCGCCACGGGGGCGGCGTCGCGCCGCGTGACGAGATGCGCGCGCAATTCCTGCAGCGTCGGACTCGTCGCGACGACGGCCGCGCCGCGCCCGTCGAGGAATTCGATCGCCCGATCGAGCTGGTCGCGACGTTCGTAGGCGAGTGCGACGCCGGCGGCGATCTCCGGATGCATCGGGTTCGCGTCGAACAGCGCCTGGAACCGCTTCAGGTACTCGCCGGATCGACGTACGGCCATCGCCGTGAATGCGGCGTCGATCTGCGATTGCAGATCCTCCGCCGCCGCGCGCTGCTCGGCGGCACGCAGCGTCGGCGCCTGCCCGATCAAGCGACCGACGAGGAACAGCACGGTCGGCAGACCGACGAGCAGGACGACGACGAGTGTCGCCAACATCGGCTCGCGGCGCGCGAACCGCAGCAGTCGCTGCGTCGCGCTCGCCTTCCGCGCCGAGACCGGACGATGTTCGAGGAACGCGCGCAGATCGGCGGCGAACTCGAACGCGTTCGCATACCGACGCGTCGTGTCCTTCTCGATCGCCTTCAGCGCGATCGCGGCGAGGTCGACCGGCACCTCGCCGTTGCGCCGCTGCGGGTCGATCGGCTCGCGCGTCAGGATCGCCTGCAGGACCTCCTGCGAGGTCGCGCCTTGGAACGGCCGCTGCAACGTCAACAACTCGTAGAGCGTCACGCCGAGCGCGAACACGTCCGAATGCGGCCCGACCCCGTCGCGGCCGACGCGGATCTGCTCGGGGGACGAGTAGTACGGCGTGCCGGCGAACTCGCCGGTGCGCGTCAGCGACGGCGCGTCCTCGCGCAGCGCGAGCCCGAAGTCGGTCAGCACCGGCACGCCGTCCGGACGCAGCAGGATGTTTCCGGGTTTGACGTCGCGGTGCAGGATCCCGCGCTGATGCGCGTGATGCAGCGCGTCGGCGACCTGCGCGACGATCCCGGCGACGAGCGCGTAGTAGCCGCCGCTCGGCAGCGCGCGCGCGGCCAGTGTCGTCGTTCGGTCGTTCGGTGCCGGGGCGTGCTTCGGTCGAATGTCGTCGACGGCGGCCAGGAAGATTCCGGTCGACAGGTCCGCCGGCGGCAGGTGCTGCAGCGACGCGATCGTCGAACTCATCGGCGCGCCCTGGATCAGCTCCATCGCGAGGAAGTGCGTCGTCCCGACACTCCCGGTCGCGAACACCTTGACGATGTTCGGGTGGTCGAGCATCGCGACGGCGGCGGCCTCGCGACGGAACCGAACGATCGCTTGCGGCGACAGCGTGCGCTCGTCGGGGAGCAGCTTGAGTGCAACCTGACGTCGCAGCGAGATCTGCTCGGCGCGCCAGACCACGCCCATGCCGCCACGCCCGAGTTCCTCGATCAGTCGAAAGTCGCCGAGTTCGGAGCCGAGCGAACGCGGCGCGTCGTCGCCGGCGAGCATCGGTTCGAGCAGTTCGCGCAGCGGTTCGTGCGCGGCCAGCAGCGAGTCGGTCGGACCGGCCGCGTCGGCTTCGGCGTCGTGCTGCAGGAAGACGTCGAGGGCGTCTTGCAGTCGTTGCATGCGTTCGCGCTGCGACGAGGCGGGCGCCGACGACGGATCGGGAGTGGCGTTGTCGTCGTTCGTCTCGTGCATGGTCGCTGGCGGCGGGGTCTGCGAAGGCGGCGGATTCTAGGGAACGTGTGTCCACCTTCGCGGCTTCGTCGGCACAGACCGTCGATGACCGATGCGCGACAGACGCGGAGTCGCCGTGGCGGCGGCGGGACGGTGACGATCGGCAGCGCGACTCTGCTCGGCGTCGACGCCGTTCCGGTGCTCGTCGAGACGTCGCTGCGGGGCGAGGGCTCGCCGCGGATCCTCGGACTCGTCGACGCCGTCGTGCGCGAGGCCTACCACCGTGTGCTGGCGGCGTTCCGCGCGTGCGGCGTGCCGTCGCCACGCGGCCACCCGACGATCAACTTCGTGCCGGCCGGGCTGCGCAAGAGCGGCACCGGGTTCGATCTGCCGATGGCGCTGTCGCTCGCCGGCGCCGGTGGGCTGTTCGCACCGGAGCACGTCGACGGGGTCGCTGCCTACGGCGAAGTGTCGTTGCACGGCGCGATCCTGCCGGTGCGCGGCACGCTCGCCGCCGCGATCGCCGTCCACGAGGCCGGGTTCCATTCGTTGCTGGTCGCGTCGCGCGACGCGCCGTGCGCGGCGCACGTCGCCGGACTCGACGTGATCCCGATCGACACTCTGGAGTCGGCCCTTCTGCATCTGCTCGGCGAGGCGCGGATCGCGGCGGCGACGCCCGCGCCGCGGCGCGCACGGCGCTCGCCGGTCGACGATCTCGCCGACGTCCGTGGTCACGAGACGCCCAAGCTCGCGCTCGTCGTCGCGGCGGCCGGCGGGCACAACGTGTTGTTCGCGGGCCCGCCTGGTTCGGGCAAGAGCGCATTGATGCGCCGCCTGCCAGGATTGATGCCACCGCCGACCGCCGCCGAGGCGCTCGAGATCGCGCGCATTCACGGCACATTGCTCGGCAGCGGCGGCGAGCTGCCGGACGAGCGGCCGTTCCGCGCACCGCACCACAGCAGCAGCGCGACGAGTCTGCTCGGCGGTGGCCCCGATCTTCGACCTGGCGAGGTCACGCTCGCGCACCGCGGCGTGCTGTTCCTCGACGAGCTGCCCGAGTTCCGGCGTGAGGCGTTGGAAGGGCTGCGCCAACCGCTGGAGGACGCCGTGCTGCACGTCGGGCGCGCGCGGCAGACGACGACGATGCCCGCCGACGTCCTGCTGGCGACGGCGATGAACCCGTGTCCGTGCGGTTGGCGCGGGCACCCGACGCGGCCGTGCCTGTGTTCTCCCGGGCAGCGCCATCGCTATGCGTCGCGGATCTCGGGTCCGCTGCTCGACCGGATCGACATCCAGTTGGAGGTCGCGACGATCCCGCCGGAGGCGTGGGGACGCGCCGACGCACCGGAACTCGCGACGGCGGCGTTGCGCGAGCGAGTGCTCGCGGCCGTCGCGCGGCAGCACGAGCGGTGTCGCCGGCTCGGACTGCCGGAGACGCGGAACGCCCGACTCGGACTGCGCGAGATCGAACGTTCGTCCGGCGGCCTGACGTCGCTACGTCCGGCGCTGCAGCAATTGCTCGCGCGCGAGGACCTGTCGGGCCGCGCACACGTCCGCGTGCTCCGCATCGCTCGCACGTTGGCGGATCTCGACGGTCGCGCCGAGTTGGCGGTCGAGGATCTGTGGCAGGCGATCCGACTGCGCGGCTTCGTCCGCCGGCAGAACGAGGCGCGCGGTGTCGTCTGAATTCGACGCCACGCGGCGGCCGTCAGCGCGGGGCCAGGATCCCGAGCGGACGTTCGCCGACCGCTTCGGTCCGCGTCTCGACGCCGGCGGCGATCCGTTCGAAGTCGACGGCCAGCGAGTCCCACTCGGGTTCGGGTGCGGCGAGCCACAGCCATGCCGGCTTGCGGCGGCCGCTCGCGAAGCGATGCTCGCTGCGAACGGCGACGTCCTCGCCCTCGCGATGGACGACGTGCCGGGTCGTGACGACGAGCGTCTCGCCGGCCATGCGGCGTCCGAGTTCGGTGAAGTCGCGGTGCGTGCGTTCGAGCGTTCGCAGGACGATGTCGGCGCCCTCGGTCGCCGGCGCCCCGTCGACGCTCGTCGCGACGCGCTGCAATGTCACGGTCGCGCCGACCAACGGCGCACTCGCGCGCAGGACGCCTTCGGTCGTCGTCTCGTCGGCGCGCCACGTCGGGTTCGGGAGCCGCAGCCGCAGGCCTTGCTCGCGGTCCTCGACGACGGCGGCGGGTGCTGCCGAGGCGCCGCGATCGGCGAGTTCGCGCGCACGCGCCTCGGCCATCGGCAGTGCGACCAACGATTCGCCGTTGACCTCACGGCGGAGCGTCCGCGCCGACGCGTCGAGCCACATCGCCTGGCGCCGACCGCCGGTGACCCACGCGATCTCGCGCACCGGCTTGCCGGAATTGACAGCGGGGACGAGGCGCTGCGCCGGCGCGAGCACGTTTCGCGCGACGAACGACTCGGTCGCCGCGTCGAACACGAGCACGTCGCCGGTCAACGATGCGTTGCGGTTGCGACGAATGCTCTCGGCGAATGCGAGTGGCAGCCGTGCCGAATCCGGGAAGCCGTGCACGATCCGTCGGCGCCCACCTTCGCCGCGGGCCTCGACGATCAGCGAATCCCCTTCGAGTTGGAGCCGCAGGAATCGCTCGCGCAGCACGCGCCGCTCCGGCGACTGGTCGCGGACCTTCTCGTGATAGAAGGCGCTCGACGGCCGCAGCGACGCATCGACGATCTCGTACCACGTGACCTCGGTGTCCTCGGCGGCGCCGCGGAAGCTCCACTGCTCGGACAGCCGCGTCTGCGTCGCGTCCTCGGTGACGACGACGGCGTGCAATGTGCCGACCGCGATCCCGCGCGCATCGTGCAGCACGAACCACTCGTCGCGCTGCGTCGGCGAGGGCACCGGTTCGCTCGGTGCGTTCGTCGCGCGGTCACCGGTGCCGTGTTCGATCGACAGGACGCGCGCTCGGTCGATCCCGATCACGGTGTGCGCGTCGAGACGGATCTCGACGTAGTCCGAGAGCAGGCGCTCGATCCTTCCGACGAGTTCGCCACCGACGCGAAGCACGACGCGGTCGAGCGCGGGGACGGCGGCTTGGGGATCCTGGGCGAGGACGGTCGTCAGCAGCAGCAAGTCGAGCATCGGCTTCCGGGGGTCGAACTGCCGGCGTCATCGACCGATCGGGTCGATCGGCTTGACCGCCGATTCGCGAGGTTTGTGATTCGCGGCGCGCCACGCGCGACGCAGCGCGAATCCGCCGAACGCGAGCAGCAGCACGACCACCGGCCACCACGGTGCTCCGGTCAGCGCGCCGAGGTAGTTCGGCCACCAGTGGCGGAACGAGAGATCCTCGAACTGCGACGGCCGCGGCGGGGCGTCGACGGCGACACCGAACATCGGCAGCGTCGTGTTCGCCGCGCCGCCCTGCGCGAGTCGCCCGGTCGCCGACAGCCGGGCGTAGGTCCAGTGCGAGTGCAGCGGACTGAACCGCGGGTCGAAGTTCGCCAGTTCGGCCCACTGGTGTGC
>JAEYTU010000241.1 GCA_023433825.1 Planctomycetota bacterium | reverse complement strand
GCACTGGGCGGGTCGATCCTCGGCCGGCACCTTCGCTTCCAACCACGTCTCGCGGAAGGGCAGCACCTCGCCGCGCAGCGGGGGACCGGAGCCGTGATGGACATCAGCGACGGCCTGTTGCTCGACCTCGCGACGATGCTCGCCGCGTCTTCGCCGCGCGCCGGCGTGCGCCTCGGTGCCGAGCTCGACGCGGCGGCGATTCCGATCCACCCGGCCGCCCGCCGACTCGCGACGACGAGCCGCAGGACCGCGCTGCAGCACGCAATGGCCGACGGCGAGGACTACGAGCTGCTGTTCACGTGGCGCGGCCGCCGCCCGCCGACCGGCCTCGGTGCGGTCGCGCGACGCCCGATTGGCCGCGTCGTCGCCACGCCGGGGCTCTGGCTGCGGGATGCGGAGGGCCACCGGCGCCGACTGCGACCGGAGGGCTACGAACATGACCTCTGACGCAGGCGCGGGTCCGACGGCGACGAAGACGTGGTGGCTCGCCGAGCCGGCCGCGACCGAGGCGCTCGGGGCGGCGCTCGGGGCGCACCTCGGACCGGGGACGACCGTGGCGCTGCTGGGCGACCTCGGCGCCGGCAAGACGACGTTCGTCCGAGGGCTGGCACGGGGCCTCCGCGTCCTCGATCCGGACGGGGTCGCCAGTCCGACCTACCTGCTCGTCGTCGAGCACGACGGGCCGGTGCCGATGCTGCACATGGACGCGTACCTGCGCGAGAAGCTCGCCGCGTTCCTGGCCGATGGCGGCCTCGACTACCTCGCCGAACGGGCCGGTGTGACCGTCGTCGAATGGGCCGATCGCATCGCGGACCTGTTGCCCAGCGACCGCGTCGAGGTCGAGCTCGTTCCGGCCCCGCGCGGCACCGTCGTCGGCCGCAGCGTTAGGATCACCGGCCCGACCGACCTGATCGCCAAGTTGGCGCGTGCCGACTGAAACCTGCTGAACCGAACCCCGGTCGTTCCCGTTGTCGCCCCGTTCGTGATGATCCAACCCGTTCCCAACCGCGCTGGTGCCGTCCCCGACTCCGGGGACCTGCTCGTGCGGCATCGGGAGGGCGACGAGAGCGCGTTCCCGGAGCTGGTCGGTGTCTACCAGGAGCGGCTGGTCCACTTCTTCTACCGGCTCTGCTTCGACCGCGACCGCGCCGAGGACCTGACGCAGGAGCTGTTCTTGAAGCTGCTGCGCAACGCGAACCGCTACGAGCCGCAGGGGCGGCTGTCGACGTTCGTGTTCCGCGTCGCGACCAATCTGTGGATCGACCACTACCGGTCCGAACGGCCGTCACGCCGGCTCTGGTCGCTCGAGCAGGTCCGCCACGGCGAGGAGCCGTCGGCGTTGGCCCAAGCGCCCGCACCGACCGAGGAGCCGATCGCGTCGGCGATGGCCGACGAGGAGAAGCAACTGCTGCGGAATGCGCTGCAGAACCTGACCGAGCCGCACCGATTGGTGTTCGAGTTGGCCGTCTATCAACAGCTCCCGTACGCCGAGGTCGGCGCGATCCTCGAGATCCCGGTCGGGACCGTGAAGTCACGGATGTTCAACACGGTGGCTGCGCTGCGCCAGATGCTCGGCGCGCACACCGAGTCGTCGGCGCCGCGCGCCGAGAGCGCAGGGTGATCGCGTCATGAGTCACGTCACGCCGCCCGGTCCAACGCCGCACGAGCCCGCTGCCGACTCCGACCCGATCCTCGATCTGGTCCTCGGTCAACTGCCGGGCGACGCCGCAGACCTGCTGCAGACGCGGATCGCGCGGGAGCCAGAACTCGCGGCTCGTTGGATCGCGACCGAGGGCTTGCTCGCCCGCTTCCGTGCGCTGCCGCTGCCGCAGAGTGGGGTCGCTGCAGTGCGCGTCCGTGCGCACGTGTTGCGCTTCGCGCGGCTGCGTCACCAACCGCGGGTCTCGTGGCGTCGGCGATCGTTCGAGGCCGCGCTGCTCGTGACGATCCTCGTGCTGGGAACGCTGCTGTCGATGAAGGGACTCGTCCGCAACGACGTCGTTCCGCGAACGGTCGTCGACGTCGTCGCCCGCGCGGCGTCGATGCTCGCGACCGATCAGGCGCCGACCGAGCTGTCAGCCCGAACGCGACACGGCGAAGCACCGGCGTTGCCCGAGCTCGCGACCGAGCCGGCCGTCGCCCCACGCGAGTCCTGGTCGCAACTGCTCGAGCGAACGCCGACACGTCGTCGCGGTCCGCAGATCTACGACTGGACCGACGCCGAAGTGTTCGCGAGCCTCGTCGCCGCCGACAACGATCTCGCGCTGCTGCGTCTCGAGTTCCGTCAGCGTTACTCGCCGCAGTCGCGGCGGGAGACGATCGCGTTGAGCGGCGGCAGTCAGGATCTCGAGGACCGGATCCAGGACCTCGCGACCCAGGTCGCCGAACGCCTCGCGGCGCTCGTGCCGGGGGGTGGCGTGTCGGGGAATGGGTCGCCGACCGAACTCAGCATCGGGTTGCGTTCGCTGCTCGCGTCGGGATCGACGGCGCGCATCGGACCGCATCACGAAGTCGTCAAGGCGATCGGCGACGAACTGGTCGCGCGGATCCCGTCGTTCGAAGGCGCCGACCTCGCCGTCGCGCTGGCGGCACTGAGCGATCTCGCCGTCGTCGCGTCGGGCCCCCTCGAGGAACTGGTCGCTGCGCAATCGCAGCGGCTCGCGCTCGACATCGTCGGTGCCAAGCCGAGTCGTCCGTCGCCACTGCTGCAGTGGCGGACACCGGCACCGGCGCTGGCCGAGGCCGGCCGCGTGCTTTCGCTGGCGCCGGCGTTCGGCCTGCACCCGACACTCGCGCATCGGGCGCGAATGCTCGTGTTCGCGCACCTGAACGATCGCCTCGAACCGCGCACGTACGAACGTCCCGACGTCCTCGCGGCGTTGGTCTACGGCTTCGGCGAACTCGTCGATCGCGACGACATCGATCGTCGGCTCGTGATGTGGCGCCCGCGGCAGATCGCCCGTGAGTCGCTCGCGGCCGTGCATCACCTCGCATGGAGCATCTACCCGCCGCGCCCGGCACTCGCCGAATGGCAACAGGAGCTGCGCGCGCTCGGCACGCTGCGCACGCCGGCGGCGACGACGGATGCCGCGTCGCTGTTGCTGTGCCTGACGACGAGCTACGCGGCGCCCGGTGTGGCGCAGTTGCTCGCACTCGCCGGTCGTTGAGCGTTCTCGCGACGTCGACCGAACGGCTGCCAAACCCGCCGACGACCGTAGGAATCCAATCCTGACGCGAGGATTCGTCCGCGCGACGTCCTATCGTCCCGCCCCTTCGCAAGCGTCCGGCTGTCCCGCGACCTCGGTGCGGTCGCGATGGCGTCGATGGCGGCCGAGTGCGAGCGATTCGACGCGAACCCGAGACACCCGAAACGCGGATGCTGACGTCACGAACCGACGGCAATGACCGGCCCCTCGCGGCCCCTCGCTC
>JAEYTU010000109.1 GCA_023433825.1 Planctomycetota bacterium | reverse complement strand
TCAGCCAGACGATTCGCGCCTCGCGCGGGAAGCCTTCGTCGAAGGCCTCCTTCGCGTAGCGATTCAATCGATCGGCCATGTCACGGCGGAACTTCGCTTCGTCCACCGACTGCGCTGCGATCGGCAGCGCCTGCGCGGCGAGGAACACGAGAGCGAGGAGGCCAGTCCTGGCGGGAAGTGCGTTGCGATCCAGGTGCGTCATAGGAAGGCGGGGAATATAGCGAGCCGCGGCGGAGCCGGCGCGCGGGTGCCGCGTCGCGATCGAACTTCCGTCCGGTCGGCGCGTGAACCTTCGGGGCACGTCGCTATGGTGCTCCGCCTTCGACATGAAAGCATTGATCGCGTCCTTGCCGGGAGACGGCATCGGCCAGGAAGTCATCGCGGAGGCGGTTTCGGTCCTCGCGCTGATCGGCCACAGGTTCGGGCATCAGTTCACGATTCAGGAAGCCGACGTCGGCGGCATCGCGATGGATCGCCACGGCGATCCGTTGCCGCCGGCGACCGTGGATCTGTGTCGCCGCAGCGACGCGATCCTGTTCGGCGCGATCGGCACGCCGAAGTACTCGGATCCGTACGCGAAGGTCAAACCCGAGTCGGCGCTGCTCGCGCTGCGAAAGGGATTCGGGCTGTTCGCCAACTTGCGCCCGATCGTGCCGTTCTCCGAACTGCTCGACGCATCACCGTTGAAGCGCGAGATCGTCGACGGCGTCGACATCCTGTTCGTCCGCGAGCTGACCGGCGGGATCTACTTCGGCGACAAGCGCCGTGACGGCGACAAGGCGTACGACGTCTGCAGCTACTCGGTCCCCGAGATCGAGCGCGTCGTGCGCGTCGCCGCGGGCCTCGCACAGCGCCGCCGGAAGAAGCTGACGTCGGTCGACAAGGCCAACGTCCTGCAGACGTCGTTCCTCTGGCGCGAGGTCACGACGCGTGTCGTTCGCGACGAATTCCCCGACGTGCAGTTGGACCACCAGCTGGTCGACTCGGTCGCGATGGCGCTGATCACGCGGCCGCGGAGCTTCGACGTCGTCGTGACCGAGAATCTGTTCGGCGACATCCTGACCGACGAAGGCTCGGTCCTGACCGGCTCGCTCGGAATGCTCCCATCGGCGTCGCTGGGCACGTCGCGTCCCGGGCTGTTCGAACCGGTGCACGGCTCGGCGCCCGACATCGCCGGCAAGGGCGTCGCGAATCCGCTCGGCGCGATGCTGACCGTCGGAATGTTGCTGCGCCACGGGCTCGACCTGCCGCGCGAGGCCGCGGTCGTCGAGGGCGCCGTCGCGCGCACGCTCGCGGCCGGCCTGCGGACGCCGGATCTCGCCCGCGGCGGCGCCAGCGTCTCGACCGTCGCGATGGCCGACCGCGTTCGCGCCGAGATCGAAAGCGCGCGCTGACGGGCGGTCACCGTTCGCCGAGGTCGATCTCCAGCACGTGCTGCTGATCCGGCTCCAGCAAGTACGCGTCGTGCAGCGGTGAGTACGTCTTGACGACCAGCGTTCGTCCGTCGGGACGAAACTCGAACAGCCGCAGATAGCCCTCGCCGCCGAGCGTCCGCATCTGGAAGTTCTGCAGCAGCTGGTGGACGACGCGTCCGCGGTCGTTGCGGCTCGCGAGGTAGCCGGTGCCGTCGCCGAGGACGTGGCCGTTCAGCACGAGGACGAAGTCGTGCTTGCGAACGAGCTTCTGCCAGAGCTGTTCGCCGTCGTTGACGCCGCCCGGCGTGCGGTACTTGTGCGGGTTGTAGAGCTGCGGGTGCTCGGTCGACGTGTGGTCGTAGCGGCGGTCGTCGTTGTTCATGTACGCGTGCGTGATCAGGATCGCCTTGTGATCCGGATGGCGGCGCAGCACGTCGTTCGCCCATTCGATCGTCGCGTCGCGTGGCCCCCACTCGAGTGCGACGACGATCCAGTCGCGATCGCCGGCGCGGAACCGGTGGAACGTGTTGTCGAGCCGGCCGTCCTCCATCGCGCCGCCGAACGTCGGCATCGCCTTCGCGGCGGCGAACGACAGGTGATCGTTCATCCGTGTGTCGCGCGTCGACGCGTCGCCACTCGGCCCGTAGTCGTGATTCCCGGGCACCAGCGCGAGCGGGACCTTGCCGTCGAGCCGCGACAACGCGGCGGCGGCGCGGCGCCATTCGAGGTCGGTGTTGTTGTTGACGATGTCGCCGAGGTGCAGGACGTAGCGGATGTCGAACGCGTCGCGGTTCGCGACGATCCAGTCGGTCTGCAGCGTGAAGAGCCCGGGATGACGCAGCGAGTAGACCTGCGTGTCGGGGAGCACGGCGATCGTCCACGAGCCTTCGACGAACGGCTGCTCGGTGATCGGCGGCGGCGTGACGTCGAGCGCCGGCGCCTTCCGATCGCGAACGGCGACGGCGTGCGTCGCCAAGTTGCGCCAGAACACGTCGTTGAAGGCGCGCAGTTCGGCCGTCGCCGTGTCGACGTCGCGCTCTGGGTCGTGGACCTTGTCGCACGCCAGCGCGGCCAGCACGAACCGACCCTGGCCGTACGCACCTTCGAGCAACGCCGGAAACCGCGCGTGGCGATCGCCGGCGACGACGACCTGGAAGCCGCTCTGATGCGCGAACGTCTCCCAGATCGTGCGCTTCTCGAACAACTCGCCGCCGAACGTGAACTCCGCGGCGTCGAGGCCGCGCACGAGCGGATGGTCGGGGACGAGGATGCGCGCGCTGGCGAAGTCGCGGTCGCTGCGGCGTGCACCTTGTGTCGTCGGTAGGAACGGTGGAGACGCCTCGGTCTGGTCGGCCTGCGTCAGCTGCACGAGGACGTGCCCGCGATCGACGTAGTGATAGAGGTCGGCCGCGTAGCGCTTCGCGTAGGCCCGGTACTCGGGGCTCTCACTGACGAACGATCCGAGGACGATGACGTCCGCCGTCAGATCGGCCGGCGAGCGGTCGAGCGGGAGCGGCGCGACGTCGAATCCCGCGGCCGCGAGCACGCGCGCGGCGCCGATGCGTTTCGTCCACGGATCGGCGAACTCGAAGACGAGCGCCTTCGGACGGTTCGGGAGTGTCGGGGTCGGTGTTGGTGACTGCCCGGTGACGAGCGACACGGCGAGCAGGATCAGGAGGACGGTCAGGACGCCGCGCTGCACGGACGAGGTCATCGACGACTCCGACGTCGAAATCGCGGCGCCCGTCGAAACACGCCGACGATTTCGCGACGGACATCGTCGGCGGGAAGCGTCGGTTCGCGGACGGGGCTCGGACTTCGGATCCACGTTGGTATCGCAGTGTCGCG
>JAEYTU010000599.1 GCA_023433825.1 Planctomycetota bacterium | reverse complement strand
CCTTTCTCGTGTCGTCGACGGCGCCGACGGCGGTTGCGATCGCGATCGCGACCGCGAACGCCGGTGGAAGCGCGCACGCGACCGCGACGATCGCGGCCGTCGCCGGAATCGCGCCGAGCAACGGGATCGGGCGCGCGTGGCGCTTGCGCCCACCGGGCACGTCTTCGGGGACGAAGCCGAGGTGACGCCGGAATCGCAGGACGAGTCCGGCGAGGACGGCAGTCAGCAGGGCGGCGAGCGGTGGCGGCACGAGCGGTGTCAGCGCGTCCCGAACAGGCCGAGCTCGCGGATCCGCCGTGCGACGGCCGGATGCAGCAGCGCGTCGACGTCGGCATCCGCGCCGTCGCGGAGCGCCGTGCGGATCGCCGTCGCCGAAACCGCGTCGGGCTCGACGTCGAGCACGTTCGCGAGCAGCGTCGCACGCTCGGCGTCGGTCAGGTCGAGTTGCGCCAACAGCTCGATGTCGATCGGGTGGCTCGCACGCGGGAACGTGACGATCGTCGCCAATCGTTGGATCTCGTGGTGGTCACGCCACGACGGAAGCAGCGGCAAGTTGTCGGAGCCGATGACCCAGAAGAGCGGGGCATCGGCGGGCCAGCGCTGACGGAAGTGGCGCACGGTGTCGATCGTGAACGACGGCACCGGTCGCGCGACTTCGTAGTCGTCGACCTCGACACCGGCGATCCCGGCGAAGGCGAGGCGGCACAGTTCCAGCCGCACTTCCGCGGGCACCATCTCGCGCGTCCGCTTGTGCGGGTGGTGACCGGCCGGCACGACGACGACCTTCTCGATCGGCAGCTTCGCGAGGCATGCGCGGACGATCCGTTCGTGCGTTCGGTGCGGCGGCTGGAACGAACCGCCGAACAGACACAGACCCCGCCGACCGGCCGTCACGCGCGCAGCCGCGCCGCGAGCGCCGCGCCGAGCGAGGCGTCGTCGGTCAGCGGGAACTCCTCGCGCGCGGCGAGGTCCTTGACCTTGACGACGCCGGCAGCGCGTTCGTCGGGCCCGACGATGACGACCAGCCGCACGCCGCGCTTCTCGACGCCCTTGAAGATCGACTTCAGCGAACGTGCCTCGTAGTCGGTGTCGCACTGGACGCCGGCGGCGCGGATCCGCTCGGTCAACAGGAACGCGTGCTCGCGTTCGTCGTCGGTGACCGGTGCGACGAAGACGTCGAGATGCGGCGCCGCGGGCTGCACGCGCGCACTGCCTTGCCGTTCGAGCGCCAGCAGCGTCGGCGTGACGCCGATCGCGAAGCCGATCGCCCCCTGCGGTGTGCCGCCCATCTCGGCGACGAGCCCGTCGTAGCGCCCGCCGCCGCAGATCGTGTCGCGCGCGCCGAGGTCTGGGCATCGGATCTCGAACACGAGGTGCGTGTAGTAGTCGAACCCACGCACGATCGCCGGGTCGACGACATGCGGCACGTCGAGGCGCGCCAGCAACGCGACGGTCTGCTCGAACCGTGCGCGACTCGCGTCGGACAAGTGGTCGAGGAACTTCGGCGCGTTCCGGTTCGTCGGCTGACAGCCTTGGACCTTGCAGTCGAGCATCCGGAACACGTTGCGCTCGAAGCGTGCATGGCAGTCGCTGCAGCGCTCGGCGAGCAGCGGTGCGAAGTAGGTCTTCAAGACGTCGCGAAACCGGTCACGGTCGGCGCGGTCGCCGATGCTGTTCAGGTGCACTCGGTAGTTCGTCAGTCCGAGCGCTGCGAAGCACTTGTGCGCGACGAGGACGGCCTCGGCGTCGAGCAGCGGACTGTGCGAACCGATCGCCTCGATCCCGATCTGCAGGAACTGCCGCTGCCGCCCGGCCTGCGGGCGCTCGTAGCGGAACATCGGGCCCATGTAGAAGAACTTCTGGAAGGCCCGGACCTTGTCGAGCGAGTGCTGCAGGTAGGCGCGGACCACGGGCGCCGTGCCTTCGGGGCGGAACGTGACGTCGGTTTCGCCGCGACGGACCGAGAACATCTCCTTCTCGACGACGTCGGTGACCTCACCCAGCGAGCGGACGAACAGCGCGGTCTCCTCGAACAGGGGCGTGCGGATCTCGCCGTAACCGTGGCGTCGGAGCACGTCCCGGCACGTGTCGAAGAGGAAGTCCACGACGGGAACCTGTTCCGGGAGCAGGTCGTCGGTGCCCTTCGGACGTTGGATGCGAGTCATGCGCGGAAGCTAGCAGGCCGCGCCGGAAGTTCGCGCGTCGTCCGAGCGGCGGCACGCGCGCGTTCGCCGGTCCGCTCGCCGTACCAAGGAGATGCACGAAATGTCCGTTGCACGTCGTGATGGGCGAAGCTAGCTTCCCGCCCCTTCGCCCTCGCCCGAACCTGCTGTTCCAACGATCCCGAGCGAAACGATGTCTCGTACGACTCGCCTGCTGGCCGTTCTCCTTCTCGTCGCCTCGCTGACCTCCTGCAAGAACTTCACGTGGCAGGGTCAGAACGCGAACATCTCGCCGGACGATCGCGCGCGCGGTCTGAAGGACGTTGCGACGCTGACGGCCGAATACGAGACCGAGAGCTACTGGCGCTCGGTCCGTCGCCGCGCCGATGGCCGCTCGAACGCGTTCGGCCGCGACCTGGCCTCGATCCAGTCGACGATCGACCGGCACTTCTTCAACTACAGCTCGGACGATCCGTACGTGAACGTCGAGACGAACACGTCGTCGGGCGGACACCTGCTGCGATTTGGGACGACGCTGCTCGCGAGGTGACCGGCCGGCGGCCGGCCACGCGGGCTAGCTAGGCGGCCGCCCAAAGCGACCTCGGCGAAGGGAACGCCCTCGTAGTCGGCCGCGTGTGGCGAGCAGCGTCGTTCGGACGTGCTTGCTAGGCGGCCGACCAACGCGACCTCGGCGAAGGGAACGCCCTCGAAGTCGGCCGCGGTAGCCCAGTGTTCACGGCTGCGCGGCTACGCGGTCGACGGGAGCGTTCGAACGGCGCGCTCGCGGGCGTTGCTGACTTTGCATTCGCAGCCTGAATCGCGTGCGGCGTGATGGTTCCGCCGCTCCGTGGATCCGTTGGCCCGCGGGTCACTCGTCGCGGAAGTGCTTGCTCAGCTTGAGGCCCTGCCCCTGGTAGTGGCTCGCGAGCTTGGCGTCGCCGTAGGCGATCTCGGGGAGATCGAGCGTTCGGAAGAACTGCAGCTTGAAGAAGACTTGGCCGTCTTCGACGAGGAACGGCACGTCGTGCGGCCGCACTTCGAGGACCGCGCGGGTGCCCTGCTTGCCGCCGAAGCCGTTGTCGAAGAAGCCGGCGTAGTTCGTCCGCAGCTCGCCGATGCCGACGTCGTAGGCGGCCATCTCCGCGGCGAGGTGGCGCGGCACGCGGATCCGCTCCTTGCTGGCGAAGATGTAGAACTCCTCCGGCTCGACGATCGTGCGCCCGTTCGCCGGTTCGGGGATCGCGTCGAAGTACGCGGCCGGGTCGTGCGCGTTCTCGAGCGTCATGTCGACGACGCCGGTGTAGCGACGCGCGGCGTAGCCGATGTGGCCGGTCAGGTCGCGGTCACGACGCATCGCGACGCCCATGCAGAGGCCGTTGTCGAGCCGCACCCGATCGAGCGGGATCGGCTTGCCGGCGTCGTCGAACAGCAGCGCCTCGCGCTCGTACTCGGCCGCGATCTCGGCATCGGTCAGCATCGCCGTGCCGATCGAGAAGCGGATCTGACACAGGCTGAGGCCGGTTCGAACGCGCACCGGGAACGAGCGCGGGACGATCTCCAGGTACAGCGGCCCGGTGTATCCAGGCCGCGCCTGCTCGAAGCGGTCGGTGTGATCGGCGAGCAGCCGCGTGAACAGATCGAGGCGGCCGGTCGACGACTTCGGGTTCGCGCGGACCAGGTACGGCAGCGGTTTCTCGATCCGTTCGAGCAGCGGAACGATGTAGCAGTGGCCCTTCTCCAGCACGGCGCCGTCGGTCAGGTCGAACGTGTAGAGCGTCGTCTCCTCGAGTCGGTCGACGACCCGCACGTGCTCCGGCAGGAAGCCGCTGCGCACGCGATACCCGCGCGTCGCGAGCCGCAGATCGAGGCTGCTCGGTTGGATCTGCGACGGTGCAACCGCCGGATTGCTGCCGAGTGCGCCCGTGGCGAGCAGGTCGCGAATCTGCTGGTAGACGAGGATCCCGTTCATCGAGGGCGGGGAGCATCGGCGCGCGTCGACGACGATGCCAGCGTCGTCTCGACGGCGTGCACGTCGAACGCGTGGATCCGTCGTCCTGCGCTCTTCCCTCTGGTTGCGCGCTCGCTAGCCTTCCCCGCCTTTCATTCCCGGAACGCGACCCGATGAAGATCCACGAGTACCAGGCGAAGACGTTGCTGAAGGGCTTCGGAGTGCCCGTGCCCGACGGCATCGCGGTCGACACGGCCGAGCAGGCGGCGAAGGCGTTCCGCGATCTCGGCGCGCCGCTGTCGGTCGTCAAGGCGCAGATCCACGCCGGTGGTCGCGGGAAGGCCGGCGGCGTCAAACTCGTGCGGTCCGCCGACGACGCGAAAGCTGCCGCCGCGGGCATGCTCGGGCGCGCGCTCGTCACGCATCAGACCGGGCCCGAAGGCCGCGTCGTCAAGAAGCTGTACGTCGAGAAGGGCAGCGACATCGCGCGCGAGCTGTACCTCGCGATCGCCGTCGATCGCGCCGTCGGCGCGCCGGTCCTGATGGCCTCCGCCGAGGGCGGGATGGACATCGAGGAACTCGCCGAGAAGCACCCCGAGAAGATTCTGCGCGAGACGATGCATCCGTCGCAGGGCTTGCTCGGCTTCCAGGCGCGGCGACTCGCGTTCGCACTCGGCCTCGGCGGCCCGTCGTTCCGTTCGGCGGTCAAGGTCATCGAGGGTCTCGCGCGCGCGTTCGTCGCGCTCGACTGTTCGATCGCCGAGATCAACCCGCTGATCGTCACGAAACAGGGCGAAGTCCTCGCGCTCGACGCGAAGCTGAACTTCGACTCGAACGCGCTGTTCCGGCACCCTGACCTCGCGCCGCTGCGCGACCTCAACGAAGAGGACGAGAAGGAGATCGAGGCCGCGAAGTTCAACCTGAACTACATCGCGCTCGACGGCGACATCGCCTGCATGGTCAACGGCGCCGGACTCGCGATGGCGACGATGGACGTGATCCAACTCCGCGGCGGCCGTCCTGCGAACTTCCTCGACGTCGGCGGCGGCGCGAACAAGGAGCAGGTCACGAACGCGTTCAAGATCCTGCTGTCCGACAAGAACGTGAAGGGCGTCCTCGTCAACATCTTCGGCGGGATCATGAAGTGCGACACGATCGCGGAGGGCGTCATCGCCGCCGCGCGTGCGACGAAGATGAACGTCCCACTCGTCGTGCGCCTCGAAGGCACGAACGTCGAACAGGGACGGACGTTGTTGCAGCAATCCGGGCTCGATCTGCAGACCGCGACCTCGCTCGACGAAGCGGCGCGGAAGATCGTCGCCCTCGTCGGCTCCCGAGCCTGAACCGAAGCCAACCGCGCGAAGCGAGACGGAGACCGAACCCGTGAGCATCCTGATCGACGGCAACACGAAGGTCATCACCCAGGGCATCACTGGGGATGCCGGCAAGTTCCATTCGCTGCAGGCGAAGGCCTACGGCACGCAGATGGTCGGCGGCGTGACGCCCGGCAAGGGCGGCACCGAAGTCGACGGCATTCCGGTGTTCGACACCGTGCGCGACGCCGTGCGGGCGACTGGCGCGACGGCCTCGGTCGTCTACGTCCCGGCACCGTTCGCGGCCGACGCGATCTGCGAGGCGGTCGAAGCCGAGATCCCGCTCGTCGTCGCGATCACCGAAGGCATCCCGGTGCTCGACATGGCGCGCGTCCGTGACTACCTGAAGGGCTCGAAGACGCGACTCGTCGGACCGAACTGTCCTGGCGTGATCACTCCCGTCACCGAGAAGACCGGCTGCAAGATCGGCATCATGCCGGCCTACATCCACCGACCCGGCAAGGTCGGCGTCGTCAGCCGCAGTGGCACGCTGACCTACGAGGCCGTCTGGCAGTTGACCAGCGTCGGCCTCGGTCAGTCGACGAGCGTCGGCATCGGCGGCGACCCGATCCACGGCACGAACTTCGTCGACGTGCTCGCGCTGTTCCAAGCCGACCAGGACACCGAAGCCGTGATCATGATCGGCGAGATCGGTGGCACGGCCGAGGAGGAGGCCGCCGACTTCATCCGCGCGAAGATGAACAAGCCGATCGTCGGCTTCATCGCCGGCGCGACGGCGCCTCCGGGCAAGCGGATGGGGCATGCCGGGGCGATCATCTCGGGGGGCAAGGGGACGGCCGCCGAGAAGAAGGCGGCGCTCGAACGCGCGGGCGTCCACGTCTGCGACACGCCGAGCATCCTCGGGCAGACGATGAAGGAAGTCCTGACGCGCCGATGACCGACGACGCCGGCAAGCCGACGAGCGGCGCGTTGCAGCGGTTCGCGCCGTTGGTCTTGCTCGGGCTCGCGCTGCTGGTCTGGTTCGAGAACTGGCTGCCGGGCCGCGAGGCGTTCCAACGCCACTTCGGCCAGTTCGCACTGATGCGGTTCGCGATCGGCACCACGTGCGTCTACGTCGCGCTGATGATCGGCGTGCAACAGCGCCTCGCCGAGGCGTTCCGTGCCGTGCTCGGGACGTTCCGCGACTTCGCACGAGCGCAGAAGGGTGGTGCACCCGATCCGGCGATGCGTCGGCAGGCACTGCACGTCCTGATCGGCGCGCTGCGGTCCGACGATCCGAACGTGCGCAGCACCGCGGTCGAGAACCTTCGCCGCCTGACGGGTCAGGACTTCGGCGAGGACGCGAACCGCTGGCGCGAGTGGATCGATCGCGACGATCGCTCGTGATCGCGAAATTGCCGCGCGGACGGCGTGGTTCTGCCGTCCAGCGGTTGGCCGAGTGATCTGCCTGCCGCATAATCCCGCGCCCGCTGTCGCGGTCGCGAACCAACATGATCGGATTCCTTCACGGTTATGAGTGGCTGATCATCCTGGTGGTCGCCCTCCTTCTCTTCGGGCACCGCATCCCAGGCATGGCGCGGTCGCTCGGCTCCGGGATCACCGAGTTCAAGAAGGGCTTGAAGGGGGACGACGACAAGCGGTTGCCCGACGACCGGACTCGAAACGAGGCGCCGCGCGCCGACGCGACGTCCGTTCCGAGCGACAAGTCCACTCGGAGCGAAAAGCAGGTCGGATCGTGACGAGAACCGGATCGGCAGTCGCGGCGGACGGATGCGGGAGGACGTGAAGCCGGTGTCCGAGAC
>JAEYTU010000560.1 GCA_023433825.1 Planctomycetota bacterium | reverse complement strand
GACACGAGCAGCGACCCGGCCGTCGGCGCGGCGTCGGACCATCGCACGACCGGCAGACCCTTCGCATCGAGCTTCAGCAGCGCAACGTCGTCGACGACGTCGACACCGGCACGCGTCGCCGCGAACCGCTGCGCGCCGATCGCGACCTCGACGTCGCCCTCTCCGACCTCGCTCGCCTTCGTCACGATCCACCCGTCGCCGTCGACGACGGCGCCGAGCGCGACCTCGCGCCCACCGACGAACACACGCGCCGTCGCCGCATTCGCGTCGGCGACCGCCGCCGTCAGCAGTCCGGCGATCGCCGGCGTCGACTTCGCCGGGCGGATCGCATTCCCACGCGGCCGCTGCATCGGCGGAAGGTTCTCCCCGGCGGCGTCCGCGCTGACGCGTGGCAATGTCAGCTCGACGACGACCGACTCCTCGCCGCGTCGCAGCGTCAGACTCGCGGAGCCGTCGACACCGTCGGCACCGAGCGCCGTCACGAGTTCGCGCATCGACGCGACCGCCGTCTCGCCGACATGCGTGATCGCGTCCCCGCGCGCGATGCCCGCCGCCGCTGCCGGCGACGCGTCGGTGACGGCCGCGACGCGCAGTCCACCGCCACCACGTTCGAAGCGCATTCCATGCATCGACCCGCCGCGCCCGGCCGGCCGCTCGACGACTTCGCCGGCGAGCAGCTTCTCCCACCCGCGATGGAACGCGTCGATCGGCACGTGTTGGTTCTGCGCGAGGTTCATCGTGATGCTCGTGTTGATCCCGACGATGCGCCCCTGCATGTCGACGAGCGGGCCGCCCGAGTCGCCGGCTTGCATCGTGCAATCGGTGATCACGAATCCGTTCGCCGGCACGAACAGCACGCGCCCGAGCCGCGCCGGTGCCGCGCGTCCGAACTTGCGCCCGCTCGGATGACCGAGCATCAGCACCCATTCGCCGATCGCGAGATCCGCCGAACGTCCCATCGGCAGCGCCGCGTATTCACCCGGCGTCGTGATCCGCAGCAGCCCCGTGTCGATCCGCAGATCGGCGCCGAGCGTCACGGCATCGACGCGGCGATCGTCCTCGAACAGGATCGGCATCGTGCGGCCGGCGCTGCGCGTGACGTGGCCGGCGGTCAGGACGAGGCCGCCGTCGACGACGACGCCGCTCGCCGTGCCGACCGCGACCGTCGCCGGCAGGGCGCGCGCGAGCAGCGTTCGCACGTGCGCCTCGAAGCGCAGCAGCTCGTCGCGGTCCTTCGGATCGCGGCCGCGGAGGACTTCGGCGAACGGATCCTGCGGCGCGGTCTCCTGCGCAGCGGCGCCGGCGAGCAGCCAGCCGAGGGCGGCGACGGCGAACGCGGAACGACGCGGGATCGGGACGAGGGAGTGAAACGACGGCAGTCGAGCGCGCAGCATCCGCGCAACGGTAGCCAAGGGGTCCGCGCCGTCGACCGGGGGGAGTCGTCCTCCCGCTTCCGTCCTCAGACCTGACGCGCGGCGAACAGCTGACCCGGCCGCGCCAGCGAGTCCACCGGCACCGCCGTCACGCGTTCAGCGATCGCATAGCGCGACGGCCCCGGGTACACGACCGCAACTCGATGCAGGCCGAGGTCCGAGAGCGCGTGTCGGATCGATGGAGTCATCCGCGGCGCGTCGGCGCGCTTGCACTCGACGCCGAACAACCGGTCCCCGCGACGGAGGATCAGGTCGATCTCGGCGCCTTGGTACGTGGCCCAGAACCAAGCGTCGTCGTGCGGCTCGGTCGCGAGTACCTGTTCGACGACGAAGCCCTCCCACGAAGGCCCGACCTTCGGGTGAGCGAGGAGCGCCTTCTCGGTCTCGATACCGAGCAGTTGATGGAGGAGTCCGCTGTCGCGGACGTAGACCTTCGGCGATTTCACCTGTCGCTTTGCGAGGTTCGCGTGCCAAGGCGGCAGTTGCCGGATCACCATCGCGTCGGTCAGCAGGTCGAGGTAGCGGCGACACGTGACCTCGTTGACTCCGAGCGACCGCGCGGGCTCGGCCGCATTCCACACGCCGCCGTGGTAGTGAGCGACCATCGTCCAGAATCGATGCAACGCGACCGCCGGGACGCGGACGCCCCATTGCGGCAGGTCTCGAGCGAGCAGTGTCTGCACGAACTGCTTGCGCCACGCGAGACTGTCCGACTCGGTACGGGCGAGGTGGGCGAGCGGGAAGCCACCGCGACGCCACAGCCTCGCCACCTCCTCGGTGCCGACCTCGGCGATCGAGAAGCCACCGATCGCGATCTGTTCGACGCGTCCTGCAAGGCTCTCCGAGCTCTGCCGGAGCAGATCGCCGGTCGTGCTGCCCAGAATCAGGAAGCGTGCGGGAATCGGTTTGCGATCTGCCAGGACGCGCAGGACGGGAAACAGCTCCGGTCGGCGTTGCACTTCGTCGACGACGACGGTGCCGCGAAGTGTCCGCAGTGCGGTCATCGGTTCGTCGAGTCGGGCCAGGTCGGTCGGATCCTCCAGATCGAAGTAGTTCGGCGAATCCACGCTGACGAGAGAGCGCGCGAGAGTCGTCTTCCCGCACTGTCGCGGCCCGGTCAGCACGACCACCGGATGCCGCCGCAACGCGCCACGAACTCTCTTCGTGAGGGTGTCACGTGCGATCTTCATTCGCACAACTCTACCATGAAAATCCTACATGTCCCTGTGGATATTCATGGTGGTGGTCCGACAGCGACGACACCTTCGTGGTGGCGAATCGCATGCGGGACGATCACCCGCCGATCCCCCTCGCAAACGACTTCCTCACAACTCCCGACGTCCCGGCGGCACACTGCCGCGCCGTGTCCAGCCTCCGCTCGCCGACGGCCCTGTTCCTCGCGCTGACGATCGCGCCGGCCGTCATCCTCGCGTGGCTCGGGTGGCGATCGACGGCGCCGCTGGTCGACGAGCTGCGGCGCGCGGCGGCGAACGAGGTCGAACGCGCCGCGAGCGACGTGTCCCAGTGGGTGCCAGCCGCGATCGACGCCGAGCTCACG
>JAEYTU010000511.1 GCA_023433825.1 Planctomycetota bacterium | reverse complement strand
GGCGCACGCACCTACGTCGCGAACGCCCGCGAGCGCCTGCGCGCGACGCGCGTCGTGACCGAGCAGGATCTGACGATGCGCGCGCGGCTCGCCGCGCTGACGCACCGATGAGGCGACGCCGAACGCGCGAAGCGCGATCTCGACGAATGTCTGACGGAGTTCGAGGCCGCGTCGCCGCGCATCCTCGACATCGACCGCGCCGGGGTGCTCCGCTCGATCGCCGAAGCTCTCCACGTCTGCGCCGACCGCGAGCGTTCCCGCGCCGTCTACCTGCGCGCGATCGAAGCCGGCGTCGTCAATCCGAACTCGCGCCCGCGCGCCGTCGACGTCGTTGCGACGTGCATCTCGCTCGCCGTCCACCGCGTCGCCGTCGACGCCGAACTCCGCGCGGCGCTCCAACGCGTGGTCGAGGGACTCGGCGATCCGTGGTGATCCTGCGTCCTGTTGCCATGCTCGGACTGATCCTTCCCTTCGGCGCGACGTTGGTGGCGCAACAGACGGCGGGATCGATCCGTGGCGTCGTCACCGACGCGGACTTTCGGCTGCCGCTCGGTGCGGCGCAGGTGTCGATCGTCGAACTCGGACTGAAGGCGACGACGACCGACCAGGGCACCTACGTGCTGAGCCAGGTCCCGCCGGGCCAGTACACGCTCGTGTTCGCGAAGGACGGCTACGTGCGGCAGGTTCGCGCCGACGTCGTCGTCGTCGCCGGCCGACTGACCGACGTCGACGTCGCGTTGACCGGCGACTTCACCGACATGGAGGAGTTCGTCGTCCAGGACGCGTTGAACCTCTCGACCGGCACCGAGTCGTCGCTGCTGCAGTTTCGCTTCGAGAGTCCGGCGCTGATGGACTCGATCAGCTCCGAACTGCTGAGCCGCGCCGGCGCCAGCGATGCGGCGAGCGCACTGCGACTCGTCGCCGGCGCGTCGGTGCAGAACGGCAAGTCGGCGGTCGTTCGCGGTCTGCCCGATCGCTACGTCAGCACGCAGTTGAACGGCGTCCGACTGCCGACCGCCGACGAGGACAAGCGCGCCGTCGAACTCGACCAGTTCCCCGCCGTCGTCATCGACAGCATCCGCGTCAGCAAGACGTTCACGCCCGACCAGCAAGGCGACGCATCCGGAGGCGCGGTCGACGTTCGGTTGAAGGGCATCCCCGACGAAGACCTGTTCTTCCGGTGGAGCGGCCAGACGACCTACAACTCGCAGGTCACCGGTCGCAGCAAGTTCCTGACCTACGATGGCGGCGGCGTCAGCGGACTCGGTCGAGACGACGGACGGCGCGGCATCCAGTACGACCGCATCGGCGGCAACTGGGAAGGCGCCGCCGGCGTCACGCGCGGCGAGGCCCCGGTCGATCACAAGTGGTCGGCGTCGGGTGGCGGCCGGCACGTGTTCGGCAACGGCCTTCGGATCGGCGGCTACGCGTGTCTGTTCTACGAGCGCGACAGTTCGTTCTCGGACCGCGGCTTCGACGACACGTTCTGGGTCGACAACCCCGGCGATCGAATGACGCCGAAGACCTATCAGGGCACGGTCAACGACGGCGACTTCAAGACCGGTCTGTTCGACGTCACGCAGGGTTCGCAGTCGGTGCAGTGGGGCGGCCTCGCGACGTTCGGCGTCGCGACCGACCACCACTCGATCGATCTCGTCCATCTGCAGACGCGGACCGCCGAGGATCGCGCGACGCTGGCCGAGGACACGCGCGGCAAGCAGTACTTCTTCCCCGGGCACGAGCCCGACAACCCGGACACGCCGGGACACGACGACCTCGATGCGGCGCCGTATCTGCGGCTGGAGACGCTGGAGTACACCGAGCGGACGACCGGCAGCTTGCAGTTGAACGGCCGCCACCGGTTCCCGGTCGACACGAACGGTGAGGACGTCGGCGCGCCAGAGTTCGACTGGTCGATCGCGCGCAGCGAGGCGGATCTGAAGCAGCCCGACAAGCGCCAGTTCGGCTCGCTGTGGACGCCGGAGCGTCGCGTCGGCTCGTTCGTGATCCCGCCGACCTACCGCCAGTACAAGCCGTCGGCGAACTTCACGCTCGGCAACTTCCAGCGCATCTACAAGGAGATCGAGGAAGAGAGCGAGCAGTACGCGGCGAACTTCAAGCTGCCGTTCCGCCAGTGGGACGACGTCGAGGGTTACCTGAAGGTCGGCGTGTTCCGCGACGAGGTCGATCGCACGTTCGATCAGGAGACGTTCAGCAACTTCGGCGACAACAGCTCGTCGCCGGGACCGTGGCAGCAGGCGTGGAGCCGTCGGTTCCCGTTCGAGAACCACCCGATCACCGAGTCGGAGTTCGACGTCGACTACGCAGCGAACCAACGGATCTCGGCGTGGTACGTGATGGCGGACCTGCCGCTGACGCCGACGCTGAACTTGATCGGTGGCGCGCGCGTCGAGTCGACGCGAATCGGGATCGTCAACGACGCCGAATCGGGCGCGACGTGGTTCCCGCCCGGTTCTCTCGCGCCGACGCAGCTCAACCCCGGTGACGCCGACGTCGCGTTCGACCAGGACGACACGCTGCCGTCGATCGGCGTCGTGTTCCGCCCGTTCGACGCCGTGACGGTTCGCGCGTCGTACAACGAGACGGTCGCGCGGCAGACCTTCAAGGAACTGACTCCGATCCTGCAGCAGGAGTTCATCGGCGGCCCGATCTTCATCGGCAACCCGCGGCTGCGGATGAGTTCGATCCAGAACTACGACATCCGGATCGACGTCACGCCGTACGAAGGCGGGCTGTTCTCGGCGTCGTGGTTCCGCAAGGACGTCAAGCGCCCGATCGAATACGTGCAGCGCCTCGGCACGTTCGACTTCACGACGGCCGTCAACTACCCGAAGGGTGTGCTCAGCGGCTTCGAGTTCGAGACGCGGCACGATCTCGGTCACTTCTTCGAGTCGTTGCAGGGGTTGTCGATCGGCGCGAACGCGACGCTGATCGAGTCCGAGGTCACGCTGCCCGACGACGAGGCGGCAGGATTCGAGTTGCCGAACATTCGCGCGCCGATGCGCAAGCGCGACATGACCGACGCGCCGGAGCACCTCTTCAATCTCTTCGCGACCTACGACGTCGCGTCGACCGGGACGCAGTTCTCGGCGTTCTACACCGTGCAGGGCGATGCGCTCGTCGCCGGCGCAGGGCAGTCGGACGGCAACTTCGTCCCGAGCGTCTACGCACGCGGCTACGGGACTCTGAACATCAGCGTGTCGCAGAAGCTCGGCGAGTTCGTCAAGCTGCAACTGGCTGCGAAGAACCTGACCAATCCGGAGATCCGCGAGGTCTACCGGTCGCCGTACATCGGCGAGGACATCACGAAGACGTCCTGGTCAGCGGGCGTCGACTACACGATCGGCATCGGCGGGGAGATCCGCTTCTGATGCGCACGTCGATCGAGAGCAACGAGGAGCAGGAGGAGTCACGACCATGAAGTCCACGTACAGGATCCGTGCAGCCACGTCGTTGATCGTCGCAGCGCTCGCGGTGACGCACGCGCCGGCGCAGGACGACGGCAAGGCCAAGCTCGACGGCGCGCGCGCACTGCTCGAGAAGTGGGTCGAGACGCGCCGCGTGCTGTCGGCGGAGCGCCGGGACTGGGCGCTCGGCAAGGAAGTGCTCGAGGATCGGATCGCGATCGTCACGCGCGAATTGGAGTCGTTGCGCGCTCGCATCGCCGAAGCCGATCGCAGCATCGGCGAGTCGGATCGCAAGCGCGACGAACTGGTCGCCGAGAACGCGGCGATGACGGCGGCGTCGACGTCGCTCGCCGAGACGATCGCCGGATTCGAGAAGCGCGCCGTCGAGTTGCTCGCGCGCGTCCCCGATCCGATTCGCGAACGCGTTCGGCCGTTCAGTCAGCAGATCCCCGAACCCGGCAAGGACAGCCCGCTGTCGCTCGGGCGACGCTTCCAGAACCTGATCGGTGTCCTCGCCGAACTCGACAAGTTCCAACGCGACGTGACGGTCGCCAGTGAGATCCGCACGCTCGCCGACGGCGCGCGGGCGGAGGTCGCCGCTGTCTACCTCGGCCTCGGCCGAGCCTTCTACGTGACGGCGAACGGCGAGACCGCCGGCGTCGGTGGGTCGTCGGCGAGCGGATGGACCTGGGGTCCAGCGAACCAGGCCGCCGCCGCCGTTCGACGCGCGATCGCGATCCTGAAGGGTGAGCAGCCCGCCGCGTTCGTCCCATTGCCGGTGCAAGTCCGGTGAGTGCTTCGAGACCGACCACGATGAACGTCATCCACGCCTCCCTCCTCGCCGCGTCGCTCTTCGTCGCCGCTCCGTCGCTCGCGGCGCAGCAGCCGGCAGGGGGGGCCGTCCGCCCGTTCGATCGCGCCACCGAGTCGTTGCAGCAGCAGCTCGACGCGAGCCTGACCGAACTGTCCGAGTTCCGGCGCGTGCTGGTCGACGAGAAGGTCCCGCTCGGTAACCGCCTCGGTGAGCTGGAGGCGGAACTCGTCAAGGTGCGCGCCGAGTTCCAGGAGCGATCGCGGACGCTCGACGGCCGCACGCTCGACCTCGCGAACCTTCGCACCGAGATCAAGGCGCGACAGGAGGAGTCGAGCTACCTGACGAGCCTGCTGTCCGACTACCTCCGCAACTTCGAGTCGCGGCTGCACATCGCCGAACTGCAACGCCATCGCGATGCGCTGACGCGCGCGAAGCTGGCGCCGGAGAACGACGCGCTGAGCCCTGCGGAGGTCCGCACCGCGCAGGCCGAGGTCGTCGCGTTGGCGCTCGACCGACTGCACGACGCCGTCGACGGAATGCGCTTCGACGGCACCGCGATCGGAACCGACGGGGCCGTCCACGCCGGAACGTTCGTCGTCGTCGGCCCGTGTGCGATCTTTCGATCGAAGGACGGGCGCGTCGTCGGTGCCGTCGAACAGCGTCTCGGCTCCCTCGAGCCGACCGTGATCCCGTTCGCCGATCCGCTGGTCGCCGCTGGCGCTGCGAAGGTCGTCGTCGACGGCGTGGGCGCGATGCCGGTCGATCCGTCGCTCGGCGACGCGAACCGCATCGAGGCGACGCAGGAGACGTTCGTCGAGCACGTCGGCAAGGGCGGCCCGGTCATGATCCCGATCTTCGTGCTCGCCGGTGCGGCGCTGCTCGTCGTGATCTGGAAGTGGCTGACGATGATCCGACTGCGTCGTCCGTCGAAGGCGAAGCTCGACGCGTTGCTCGAAGCCGCGCGCCGCGGCGACCGAGATGGCGCGATTCGTGCCGCGAACGCTGTCGGCGGCCCGACCGGCGCGATGCTCGCGGCCGGCGCCGAGCACCTCGGCGAACCGCGGGAGCTCGTCGAGGAGGTCATGTACGAACACGTCCTCGCGACGCGACTGCGACTGAATGGAATGCTGCCGTTCGTCGCGATCGCCGCGGCGTCGGCGCCACTGCTCGGGCTGCTCGGCACCGTCACCGGGATCATGAACACGTTCACGATGATCACGGCGTTCGGGACGTCGAACCCGCAGACGCTGTCGGGCGGCATCTCGGAAGCGCTGATCACGACCGAGTTCGGGCTGATCGTCGCGATCCCGTCGCTGCTTCTGCACGCGTTCCTCGCGCGGAAGGCGCGCGCCGTCGTCGATTCGATGGAGAAGGCCGGACTGTCGTTCGTCAACAGCATCCGTCGGATCGAGAGCGCGGCTGCGACGCGGCAACGCGAAGCGGAGCAGGTCGCGTGACCGACGAGAGCGAACTCGCGACCGCGGTCGCCGACGTCGTCACACGCGTCGTCGCGTTCCTCGAGCACGCCGTGACGATCTGGGTCACCGGCGGCTGGGCAATGGTCGCGATCGCGATCGACGCACTCGTGCTGTTCGCGGTCGGGATCCGTGTGCATCGAAGGCTGCGTGCGAAGGCGTTCGATCGCGTGGGCGAGTCGACATGGCGGCGATGGATCGACGCTCCGCACGAACGTCACGGACCGATCGGTGCGTTGCTCGACTTCGTCACCCGCAGCCGGACGGTTGCCGACACCGCGGCGTCGTTCCGCGGCCTGCGCGCGACGGAGGCGGCGTCGTTCACGCGCGACCTGCGCGTCATGCGGATCTGCGTCGCCGCTGCGCCGTTGCTCGGACTGCTCGGAACGGTGACCGGGATGCTCGCGACGTTCGCCGCGTTGGCGACCGGATCCGGCGGCGACCAGACGATGGCGCTGGTGTCGCGCGGGATCTCGGAGGCGCTGATCACGACCGAGACCGGTCTCGTCGTCGCATTGCCAGGGTTGTTCTTCCAGTACCTGCTCGCGCGGAAGCACGAGCGCTACGAGGCGTTCCTCGCGCACCTGGAGTCGGTCTACACGCAGATCGTGTACCGACGCCAACGCGCTGCCGGAGCTGCCGCATGAACGGATCGAGAGGTGTTCGATGAGCCGATTCCGCGAGAGCGCGAGCGACGACGGCGGCGGTCCGGGGATCGACATGTCCCCGATGATCGACTGCGTCTTCATCCTGCTGATCTTCTTCATCGTCACGACGACGTTCGTCGAGGAGACCGGCGTCGAGGTCGATCGACCGCAGGCGGCGTCGGCGGTGCAGTTGGAGAAGACGAGCATCCTGATCGCGGTGACGGCGAAGGGCGAGGTCGTCTACGGCGGTCGCGACATCGGCATCGCCGGCGTGCAGTCGATGGTGCGGCGGATGCTGCAGCAGGAGGACGTGCCGGTGATCGTCCAGGCCGATGCGGCGTCGTCGTCCGGACTGCTCGTGCGTGTCGTCGACGAGGCGAAGCTCGGCGGCGCGACGAAGGTCAGCGTCGCGACCAGCGCGTCGCGGAGCTGAGATGAGCGGGGTCGTCGAGAGCATTCGCGAGCGCATCGTCGTCGTCTTCGGCGCAGGCGCGGTCACGCTCGCGTCCTTTCTCGTGCTGCCGGTGATCCAGGCGATCAGCGCGAGGCCCGCCGCCGACCTCGAACTGCGGACCGTCGACACCGGCGAAATGCCGCCGCCCCCCCCGCCGCCCGAGCCGGAGCCGGAGCCCGAGCCGGAGCCGGAGGAGGCACCGCCGGAGCTGGCCGAGGAGACCGCGCCGCTCGATCTCGCGCAGATGGAGTTGGCGTTGAACGCCGGCATCGGCGACGGATGGCTCGGCGGCGACTTCGTCGTCAAGCTGCAGACGGTCGCGTCGAACGATGCGGACGTCGATGCGCTGTTCTCGCTGTCGGATCTCGACCAACGACCGCGACCGATCCATCAGCCGTCGCCGAGTGTCGACGCGGCCGTTCGGCGGAAGGCGCCGGCCACCGTCTACGTCGTGTTCGTCGTCGACGCAGAGGGTCGCGTCGAGAGCCCGCTCGTGCAGCGGTCGCCAGACCCGATCTTCGAAGCGCCGGCGTTGGCCGCCGTTCGTCAGTGGCGCTTCGAGCCAGGCAAGCGGAACGGCGAGCCGGTGCGGTTCCGCATGCGCGTCCCCATCACGTTCCCGGATCGATGACCATGAAGTGTTCCCCGTTCGTGTCCGTGGCGATGGCCGCGTTCCTGTGTTCCGTGGCGACGAGCGAGATCGCCAGTCAGTCGTCGCGCTCGATCGAGCTGTCGATCTGGAACGACGCGGACTTCCGCCGACGCGTCGCCGAGAGCCTGCTGTCCGAGTCCGACGTCGAGCCGAAGGTGACGATCGCCGAGCGCGATCTGATGCAGCGCGTGCTGACGTCGATGGGCGCCGGCGAGCTCGACGCGGCGATCGACATGCTGTCGGCGCGGCGCAGCGACGGCGCGAGCGCGGTGCTCGACTTCACGATCGCGACGCTGTGGTTCCAGCGCGAGGAGTACGAGCTCGCCGCGACTGCGTTCGAGGTCGCCGTCGCGAAGTTCCCGAAGTTCCGCCGTGCGTGGCGCAACCTCGGGCTGGCGCTGGTGCGGCTCGACCGGTTCACGCCGGCGACGAAGGCGTTCACGCGCGTGCTCGAACTCGGCGGCGGCGATGCGGTCACGTTCGGGTTGCTCGGGTTCTGCCATGCGAGCACCGGGAACCACATGTCGGCGGAGTCGGCGTATCGGATGGCGACGCTGCTCGACCCGGTGACACTCGATTGGAAGCTCGGGCTCGCGCGCAGCTTCTTCGAGCAGCAGCGGTTTCCCGAGGCGGTCGCGCTGTGTGATCGGCTGCTCGTCGAGCACCCGGATCGCGCCGACTTCTGGATGCTGCATGCGAATGCGTCCGTCGGCGCCGGGCGCCCGGTGCGCGCCGCCGAGAGCTTCGAGGTCGTCGATCGTCTCGGTCAGTCGACGCCGGCGAGCTTGCAGATGCTCGGCGACATCTATGTCAACGAGGAGCTGTACGACCTGGCGGTCGGTGCGTACGTGCGCGCGCTCGAACGCAATCCCGATGGCGGGATCGAGCGGCCGCTGCGTGCGGCGAAGCTGATGACGTCGCGCGGCGCGCTCGCCGAGACGCAGACGCTGGTCGAGCGGATCGAGGCGCTCGCCGGAGCGCGGCTCGACGACGCGGCGAAGAAGGACGTTCTGAAGTTGCGTGCGCGCCTCGCGGTCGCGAGCGGTGCCGGGGCCGAGGAGGCGCGTGTGCTGGAGGAGATCGTTCGGATCGATCCGCTCGACGGCGATGCGCTGATCCTGCTCGGCCAGCACAGCGGTCGGACCGGCGATCCGGAGAAGGCGATCTTCTGGTTCGAGCGCGCCGCGAGTCTGTCGGCGTTCGAGGCCGACGCGAAGGTCCGCCACGCGCAGCTGCTGGTCGGCCTGAGCCGCTACGCCGAGGCTCTGCCGCTCCTCCGCCGCGCGCAGTCGCTGAAGCCGCGCGACAACATTCAGAAGTACCTCGAGCAGGTCGAGCGCATCGCAAAGTGAAACGAAGGTGCCTGGCACCTTTGTTTCACTTTCTCCGACGAAGTGAAACGTTGGTGCCAGGCACCTTCGTTTCAGTTTGCCCAGGCCTCGCCGAAGACCGCGCGGGGCTCGAGGACGCAGCGGAAGCCGGCGTCCTCGGGTGGGGGGCGCGTCGCGATGGCGTGCTGCAAGCGCTCGCCGCGCAGGTAGACGCTCTCGCGCGGTGACTGGCCGAACTTGAACGACCCGCCGACGAGCCCGGCGTCCGCGCCCGGCTCGGCGCGCAGCCATTCGGCCGCGTTGCCCGACAAGTGATGCACGGTCGCGCCGGCCGAACGGAACCGCCGCGCCACGCCGCCTTGGCGCACGTCGACCGCGCGCGTCAGGAAGTTGCGCTTCTGCGGGTCGAGGTCGGCCCATCCATCGCCCCAGGCATACTCCGCGGCGTCCGAGACCGGCCCGCGCGCCGCGAGCCACCACTGCTCGTGCGTCGGCAGCTGCAGGCCCCGAACGACGGCGAACGCCTGCGCGTCACTCTGCCGCACACCGAGCACCGGCAGCCGATCGCGCTCCGCATCGCCACCGCCCGCCGCGCGGCTCGTCAACCGTTCGAACGCCGCGACGTCCGCGAACGCCGCCGGGTACTTCGCTCGCGCCGCGTCGGCTCCGAGCGCGCGCAACTCCGCCACGAACGCGACGAACTCGCCATGCGACACCTCCGTGCACTGCACGAAGAACGCGTCGACGTCGACCTCGCGCGCCGCCTCCGCGACGAGGTCGTCGCGCCGCAGCGTCATCCGCACGGTGCCCGCCGCCACCGCCGCCATGCCGGCGCTGCGACGTTCCAACTCCGCCAACCGCTCCAACCGCGAACGCGCCGCAGCGGCCGCCGCCGTGCCGACCGCGCCGATCCGCGACAGCGAACGCTCGGCGCGCTCGAGCCCGTCGCGCGCATTCGCCAACCGCAACGTCGTCCGCAGCTCTTCGAACGCCTTCGCCGTCGCGTCGATCGCCGTTCGCAGTGGCTCGAGCTCACCGAGACCGGCCCCACGCGGATCGTCGGCGACGCCGGTGACCGCGCGCCGCGCGTCGTCCAAACGACCCGCCGCGAACGCCGCCGCCGCGCCGCCGATCGC